>DATIEH010000174.1:0-2830 GCA_035455905.1 Binatia bacterium
ATATCCCTACCCGCACAACGCCATCGCCACTCGAAAATCCTTCATCCGGCAAAATCCAGAAGCAATTAAGGGCTTTCTCAAATCTTATCTCGCATCCATAAAAATTATCCACGAGCAGCCCGAAATCGCCAAGAAAGCCCTGAGTGATTTCCTCGGATCCAAAGATCCAGAGATGATCGACGACTCCTATGACAGCCTCAAGGATCTCTTCTTAAGAGTTCCATATATGCCAGACGAAGCGATCCGCACGGTTCTGTCGCTCTCGGATAACCCGAAGGCGGCTACGGCCAACCCCAAAGATTTTTATGACAACAGTTTGCTAAAAGAGCTGGAGGACAGCGGCTTCATCAAGGAACTCTACAGCCGCTGATGCCAATATGACAGTTCGAAGTCACGCACGATCTTCGTTCGCGCTGACACCCTGACTCTGGTGCAAGCGGTTTCCGCAGTCGAGCAGGCGGCCAATTCGGTTTGAGCGCCATCGCCCAATCCTCGCGTTCGATCACTCACGCATCAGTTTTTTCATCTGCGCAATAATCTCGGGCGGCTGGACGACGACCTCCTTCGCCAGAGTCGCAAGTTCTTCGCCGCTGATAAGCTCGACTTCGGTATTTTTTTGCTTGGCTTCGGCAAGCAGCTCGGGACTCTTTAACGCCTGCGTAAAGCCCGCGCGTAGCGCCCTCACGTGCTCGTCAGGGGTTTTGGGAGAAGTCATCGCCGGCCACAGACCGAACCTACCAGCGCTGAGCATCACATCGGCAAGCCGGCGGAGCGACGCGGCAGTTTTATATTGATCCATTAATTCATAGAGCGTCGGCACGTCGCTCAATTTTTGATCTTTCTTCCTGCCGGTCTGGATCAAGATTCGCGCAAGTCCCTTTTTTTGCCAGGTCAGAAACGGCTCGCGGCCAAAATAGACCGGGATGCTGATCGCCCGGCATTGCACTTCGCCGCGTTCGACAGCCAGTTCGATCTCGGCGCCACCCTGATAACCGGGCACAATCGTGAACTTGGCGCCAATGGTTTCTTCAAGCAATTTAGGCAAAAAATAACCGGTATTGCCGGTGCCGGTGCTGCCGCATTTCGGCGGCGTCGCCGCCGCGCGAACATCCTGAATCGTCTTGTAAGGCGCCGCTGCCCACATATAGAGCAACGAGTCCGCAGGCGTGGTGCTGCCGATCCATGCGAACTTGCTCCAATCGAATTGCACTTCCTTACGGCCTAAAAGCTGATCGAAATAGAGCGCCGCGTTCACCACCGCGATGCTCAGACCGTCCGGTTTCGCAACGCTGTAGACGTAATTTGCTGCCGTTGCCGAGCCCGCACCCGGCATATTCTGAACGATCGTGGTCGGATTACCTGGAATGTATTTTGTCATATAAGGTCCGACCAATCGCGCCCACAGGTCATGTGTGCTGCCGGCCGGATACCCGACGATGAAACGAATGGTCTTGCCTTGAAAGTACGGCGCCTGAGCGCTGGCTTGAGACACGTCAATGACCAACGCCGCCAGTAGGAGAAGCATTTTTTTCATCTGGATAAATCCTCACGTATAGATGTGTACTGAAGACTAATCGCAATCCGAATTCGGCGTCAAGCTTGATATCGGCTTGCCGGAACTGAGCCGCTTAAGTATCGTAGAATGTCGAGAGGTTTGTGCTTCATGCAGTTTCACCGTTTAAACGTCCTATTTGGCTCGATGGCAATCCTTGTGCTGCTATCTGGAAGCGCGGCGCGCTCGGCGGAACAGATCCGCGTCGGATATGGCTCGCTCAGCACAAGCTATGCGCCGATTTGGGTCGCCGGCGAAGCGCAGTTATTCCAGAAAAACGGCATCACCGCGGAAGTTCTTTATCTCGAAAGCGCCCTGGTACGTACGGCTTTGATCGCCGGAGATATCGTTATGGGCGGCATGTCCGGCACGACCATGGCCGCGCCGCGCCTGCAAGGCGCCGACCCGATTATCATCGCGAGCTTCCTCAATTCGCTGCAATACCGCCTTGTGGTCCGTCCGGAGATCAAAGCGCCATCCGAGCTCAAGGGCAAGCGGGTCGGCGTTGCGGGCTTCGGTCTAGGTGCGCATCGTGGCGCTCAGATCATGATCGCAAAGCTCGGGCTCAATCCCGACACTGACGTCGTCATGCTGCAAATCGGCGGCGATCCGACACGTCTCTCAGCATTGCTAAGCGGCAATATCGACGCCAGCGTGTTCAATCCGCCGCTTTATAAACGTGCGGTCGAAGCCGGCATGCGCGTATTGGCAAACATTGAGGAGATGGGATTTCCCGTGCAGGCTTCTGCACTCGTAAGCACCGAACAGTTTGTCAGAAAAAATCCTGATCTGACGCGGCGAGCGATAAAATCGATTATCGAGTCCATCCATTTGGTCAAAACCAACCCCGAGCTGACCAAACGTGCGATCCGGAAGTACATGCGCTTTAAAGACGATCGCGACACCGACGAAGCATACCAGATCATGCGCGATGTCACGCCGCGCAAACCTTATCCAACAGTGGAGGGGATGAAAACCGTGCTCGATGAGTTGGCTTTGAAAGTCCCGGCAGCGAAAACCGCTCAACCGCGCGAATTCATGGATACACGGTTCATCGAAGAGCTAGATCACTCGGGCTTCATCGATGGGCTTTACAAGTAGCAAGCGTGCGACTTCGAAGGTGATCCAAACTGCGTCAAAACTCCGGCGACGAGTTGCCGGCAAGCCACGTCTAAATAACCCCTCTCAATTCAGCCGCGCCAGCCTCGATTCCCGCTAAAAACCTGCGGGTATGACGGAATAGAATTCACCATCCAAAGCACGGTTAAAAATCTAGTT
>DATIEH010000175.1:0-5395 GCA_035455905.1 Binatia bacterium
AGACCCATGGCCGGCACATCGTTTCGCTTGTACTTCCCGATCATTCCCATCACTGTCGCTGCCAAAGAGCCGATGATCGAAGCCGACGTGGAAACGATGGCGACGTCCAATGGCACAGGAACGGTTCTCATCGCTGAAGACGAGGCGAACATGCTTCAGCTTCTGGAAAAGATATTCTTATCGCGCGGCTATAAAGTGTTGACGGTAAGCGATGGTCAAGCTGCGCTAGATATTTATCGCCGTCACAAAGAAGAAATCGCCGTCGTTCTGCTCGATCTGGGTCTGCCAAAGCTATCAGGACGAGACGTTTTGGTTGAAATTCGTAGGGATAATTCAGACGTGAAGATCATCCTCACCAGCGGTTATATCGATCCAGCAACAAAAATAGAAATCGATTCGCTGCAAGTTATGCTTCTACCCAAGCCTTATACCCCGCGCGACCTGTTTAAGACTCTTCATAGCCTGCCGCAAACGCCGCCTAGACTGAATCATGAGTCTGCGCTCTAGATCTCCTAATGAATAGAGACTACTTTTAAGTTTGCGCGATCTTGCGAAATTCGCTTTGAGGATACCGAGCCGTGCTTACATTGCTGACTCCTAATTTTTCTCGGTTAGCGCGATATGTCTTCGCAATCGTTGCGGTGATCGTCGCTGCGCTTCTGCGCGCAATTCTCTCTCCCATTCTTGGCCAAGGCGTGCCTTTCATTCTTTTCTATCCTGCCGTCGCCGTCGCGGCATGGCTGGGCGGCTTTTGGCCCGGCATTCTATCGACAGTGCTCGGCGGCTTGACTGCTTGGTACATTTTCATGCCGCCTTCATTCTCATGGATCATTTTAGACTCAAGCGCCGCCGGCCAACTGATAGTTTTTTCATTGTCGAGCTTATTCATCTGCCTGCTCGCTGAAACCATGCATCAAGCCTCACGAAGAGCACATGAAGGGGAGATAAAAGAACGAGAACAACGCGAGCAATATCGCGTGACCCTGACGAGCATCGGCGACGCCGTCATTGCGACCGATGCAAAGGGCCGGATTACCTTCATGAATGCCGTCGCCGAGTCGCTCACCGGCTGGAGTTTTCGCGATGCATCAGGCAGACCGCTGAATGAAATATTCACGGTTATCAACGAACAGAGTCGTCAGCCGGTCAGCAACCCGGCGCTGCAAGCTTTGGAGAAGGGCCTCGTCGTAGGTCTCACGAATCATAGCCTTCTCATCGCAAAGGATGGCACCGAACGAGCGATAGACGATAGCGCCGCACCGATCCAGACGGCGGAAACCGGCATTACCGGCGCTGTGCTGGTGTTTCGAGACATCACCGCGCGTAGGGCGGCGGAGCGTCAACTCATAGAAAGCCGCGAGCGGCTGCGCATTACTCTCGAAAGCATCGGCGATGGGGTTATCGCTACCGATGCTGAAGGACGGGTATCTTTCGCAAATCCCGTCGCGCAAAGATTGCTGGGTTATCCCGCAGAGCAAACCGTCGGCCGTCCGCTGCGCGATGTTTTTAACATCGTTAATGAGTTCACTCGTGAGCCTGTCGAGAACCCGGTCGAACGAGTTCTGCGCGATAGGCAGGTCGTCGGCTTGTCCAATCATACCATTTTGATCCGCCCCGACGGCGTAGAAATTCCGATCGACGATAGCGCCGCGCCGATTCAGGATCACGAGGGAACGCTCGCTGGGGTCGTCCTGGTGTTCCGTGACATCAGCGAGTCCAGACGCGCTGAAAAGAGCCATGCGACCCTGGCTGCCATCGTTCAGTCTTCCGACGATCCCATCATCAGCAAAGATTTGAATGGCCGGATCATGACATGGAATTTCGCCGCCGAGCGCTTATTCGGCTACCGTGAGGATGAAGTCATCGGACAGTCGATTACGCTGATCATTCCACCCGATCGCCTTGACGAAGAAGTCGAGATATTACGGCGCATTCGACAAGGCGAGCGCATGGAACATTATGAAACGGTGCGCATGCGCAAGGATGGCACTGCGGTAGAAATTTCATTGACCGTCTCGCCGGTCAAAGCTGCGGACGGTAGCATCATCGGCGCCTCGAAGATCGTCCGCGATATTACCGAGCGGCGCAGGTTCGAACGGCAGCTTCGTGAGGCCGATCGCCAGAAAGATCATTTTATCGCGATCCTGGCGCACGAATTGAGAAACCCACTCAGCCCGATCCAGAACACGATAAAAGTTCTACAGCTCGAACGCTCGGATGATCGCGACTTGCTTCACTATTGCGATCTCATCGAGAAAGAAACCATGCATATCAACCGCTTGCTTGGCGATCTCCTCGATAGCAGCCGAATTACCCAAGGTAAGCTCTCCTTGCAGAAAGAGCGGCTCGATTTAAGCAGCGCGGTGAACCGAGCGGTAGAAGCGAGCCGGCCCGCCATTGACGAAGCCGGACTTAAGTTGGCGGTCGATTTGCCTTCCCAACCGCTGATCGTGGAAGCCGATCCGATGCGGCTCGCGCAGGTATTCTCGAACCTACTGAACAACGCGGCAAAGTTCACCGAATCCGGCGGCGCTATCCGGATTACAACGGAGCATCAGGGCAATCGAGCCGTTGTTCGCGTCAAAGATTCCGGGATCGGCATTGCTCCCGAGCTGATGCCGAAGATATTTGAGATGTTTGTTCAAGGCGAAACTGTAATGGAACGACGCCACGGCGGCCTGGGTTTGGGACTTACGCTTGCGCGCGACATTGTCGAGTTGCACGGCGGAACCATAGAGGTTAAGAGCGACGGTCTGGGTCACGGTAGCGAATTCGCAGTCTCCCTTCCTCTCGCCGCACTTCCCCGGCCAATCGAAAGCGGTCGAGCCGCTGCGATAAAGATGGCGGCTGCGTCCGTGCCTCGGCGCATCGTGATCGTGGACGACAGTAAAAACCAGGTGCTTAGTCTCGAACGTTTGTTCAAAAGAATGGGCCACGACGTGCGGGTTGCCTATGATGCCGCGGGCGCTGTTCAAGTCATGGAGGAGTTCCTTCCGGATTTTGCCTTGATCGATATCGGTCTTCCCGGCGTCAACGGTTATGACCTCGCGCGGCGGCTGCGCGAACAGGCACAGTTTCGCAATGTCACACTGATTGCGCAGACCGGCTGGGGCAGAGAGGAAGACCGCAATCAAGCGCGCGCCGCGGGCTTCGATTATCATCTCGTGAAGCCGATCGATCATCAGCGCTTGGCGGAAATTCTCACCAATCCGGGTTCCCGTCGAGAATCGTAGTGTCTTCGGGTTCATCGGTTGAGCCTTAGCATCGCGCGGTTTGGCAAGTCCTGAATGCGCGAGCGATTCACCCCGATGGCTTGACGACCGCCGAAGGATACGGGAAGAATAGAGGCCGATTTAAGAACTCACGGAGGATAATGCATGGCCAAGCCAGCCCCGAAAACAGAAATGGTTAAAAAATCGCCGAAACGATGGCAGTCGGACGTCATCGTCGACATGATCAAGCGCTATCGCTTCGAGTATATCGCGCTCAATCCCGGCGCGAGCTATCGCGGTCTGCACGATTCTTTGGTCAATTACGGCGAGAACGATCCGCCGATGCTGCTTTGCCAGCATGAAAAAATCGCCGTACAAATCGCCCACGGTTACGCCCGCGCCACGGGCAAGCCGATGATCGCTATCGTGCATGATCTCGTCGGCCTGCTGCACGCTCCCATGGGGATTTACTACGCCTATCTCGATCGCGCTCCGGTCTTCATCATCGGCGCCACCGGGCCGATGGCGGAGCCCAAGCGCCGCCCGTTCATCGACTGGATTCATACCGCCAACGGACAGGGCGAAGCGATTCGCAATTTCGTCAAGTGGGATTACCAACCAACGACTGTCGACGGCGTGCCGGGCGCGTTCGCTCGCGCCTATTCGGTCATGATGAGCGCGCGGCAAGGGCCAGTCTACATGGTCTATGATGCGGGTTTGCAGGAAGCGGAGTTGACGCAGGAAGTGGAAATGCCTCCGCCCGGCGCGGTCGCTGTGCCCACCGCGCCTTCGGCCGATCCCGTAGCTTTGGAAAAAGCGGCGAGCACGTTGGCGGCAGCCAGTCGGATTGCGATTATCGCCGATTTCGCCGCGCGTCCACCGCACGGTTGGAATCACGTTGTGGAGCTTGCCGAGACGCTCGGCGCTTCAGTCTGGGACGTGGGCTCGCGCCTCAATTTTCCCAGCGATCATCCGCTCAATCTGACGATGGATCCCGACGGCTGTTACAAAGACGTCGACGTGGTGCTGACGCTCGACATCGCCGATTTTGAAAAACCCACGCACGTACGCGACATCGCCACTCGTACTGTGGTCAGTAAAGTTCCGGCCAATGCGACCTGGATCGATATTGGATTTACCGATATCGAGATCAGCAAATGGTCGATGGATTACGCTCGCCCGTTCTATGCGCAGCAGCGCATGACCGCGGATCCTGTCACCACATGCCCGCAATTGACCAAATTGGTTAAAGAAAAAATTGCGAAAACAGCTGGACTCGCGGAAAAAATCGCCAAGCGCAAGGAGGAAATAGGCAAACGTCATACGGAGAATCGCGCCAAGTGGAACAAACAGGCGCAAGAGCATTGGGATCAAAAGCCCATGACCGTGCCGCGCCTCGCGCTCGAAGTATGGGACGCGATCAAAGGTGAAGACTGGGTGCTCACCACGGGCGATTTGGGTAGCTGGGGCAAAAAACTTTGGAATTTCGACCGTCCCTATTGTCATGCCGGCCGCGAGCTCGGCACCGGAACGCAGATCGGATTATCTCTTGGCGTTGCGCTCGCCAACAAAGGCACGGGCCGTCTGGTCGTCGATTTGCAGCCTGACGGCGATTTGATGTTCGACGCCGGTTCGCTCTGGATCGCGGCCAAATACCAGATCCCGATGCTAATCGTGATGTTCAACAATCGCGCGTATTACAACGACTGGAATCACCAGCTCGTCCTCGCCAGGACCCGCGGAACGGACCCCAACCGCGCTCACATCGGTATGGATCTGTTCGGTCCCGATCCGGATTTCGCCGGATTGGCAAAATCGATGGGTTGGTATGCCGAAGGACCGTTTGAAAACGGCGATGATCTAAAAGGCGCGCTCAAACGCGCCATTGAGCAGGTCAAACGCGGCAAACCCGCGCTCATCGATGCCGTCTGCGACAGGCGGAACCACGGGTAGTATCTTTACGTGCTCCGCCCTTCGACAGCGCGGAGCACGTAAACCGCTCTTCCGAAGAAGCTCTTTCCTAGGCCAGCGCTAACTCGTTTCGCGACATCACACAAAACCCATTCCTCGTGTTCGAACAATGTCCGAAAAACTTATCCTCGCGCCACCTGTCTTCTCGAACACCAGACTCCGACGAAAAAATCCCGTGAGGCGCGAACATCCCCCAGTCCCCCGCCCCCTTT
>DATIEH010000176.1:0-2425 GCA_035455905.1 Binatia bacterium
TTTTCTCGGCGGTCTCGCGTAACCACGACAGCACTTTCGCATCCAATCGGATCGCGATCAGTTTTCTTGGCTTGTCTCTGACCGTCGGCCATCCTACACGACGTATCCGCGAGAGCTGCTTGTCGGAAAGTTTGTGTAGCGAATAGAGCAGGTCTTTGCTCTCAGCAATCGGCTCGCGGCTTGATGAAGAATAACGTTACGGGCTGAAACTATCCGAACGAACTTCCACATTTCCGGAATTCCGGAAACCGGAAAAGTTTGTCAGTCGCACCAGCCGACAGTTGGCCACATTATTGGCGACGGATGCCAACGGTAGGACGTCTCCTATGGTGTCGCACGACAAGAATTCGCACGACATCTCCAGCAATACGAAATAGGAAATGATAAGGGAAGCGCTGCAAATTCACGCGGCGGAGATCATGCTCGCGGATCGCAAAGGATTCCGGTCGTTCCGCCGCCTGCTGCATGTAATATCGCAGCTCGGCATAAAATGCGTCGGCGAGTTGCCGCGTCGCAACCCGCTCGTAGTAACCCATGATCTCGTCGATATCCGAATAAACCTTCGGATGTAGGACGAGGCGCATCAGGTTCGGCGGTGGTGAATCCGTTGATCAAGCTGCTCCAGTGTGAGACCGCCGGATGGATTCGCTTCGAGGTCGGCATCGCGCCGAAGCGCCTCGGCTATGCCTTCGTCCTCGTCGTGGAGGACCGGTGGAAGCGACCCGAGCAGGTGAGCTGCCAAAACGGCCCTGTCGTTCTCAGACAAGTCTTGAGCGAGCTTTTCAATTTCAGCGATCGTGGCCATGGCACGATTATAGTTGGCCCTCATGTGGAAGCAAGCGGACCTCGTCGTCGCCCGGACTGGTGGCTTGCTTTGATTGCCCGTAGGCTTCTTGGCAACCGCTTGCTGCACGGAGTCTTAGAAACTCCCGATTCCGTCTACGGCATCTTGCGTGTAAACCAAGTCAGTTTTCCGCTTATCGGTGTGATCCTACCGGCAGGATATTGAATGGTGCCCAAATCGCTGCCGAGGAGCGCTTTGACGATTCCCGACTTGCTTTCGCCGCTCAGCAAGAAACTCACCTGCGCGCCCGCGCGCGAAATATCGACCAGCAGCGCGGTCGGTTTCGTAGGCTCAAGCGCGTGGCGTTGACGAAATTATCCGACAACGCGCTGTAACGCAGGTGGACGGACAGAATATCGGAACTCTGAAAAAGTTCTTGCTCGCGACGAATCGAGCATGGGATGCGGCGGCGCACTCGGCTGTGAGAATGGGTTCCCATGCGATCAGACAAGCGGCGGACGAGAGCGTCTTGGGACGGATCCAGCTGGTTGAATATTGCGACGGAGCCGAGAACTTTTAACTTGCTCAACTCACCGCTCTTTTCGATCTCGCCTTCGAGATCGCCGCAGACGACGATATCGCCTATGTCACTTCCTTATATTGATTTGTTCGAAGCGTTCAAGCCGTTCATCCTTGACCGTTCTTGCGACCCTTGCTAAGAGCGTGCTGGACGGCTCTTCGTCTATGAACAATACGCAATGAAGCCGAAACCAATCTATTTTCGCCGCCTCGCGGCTCTTCTAGCTCTGCTGCTGAGTTCCTCGGCTTCAGCTCAGTCGATAAAGCTTAACGTGGGCTATAGCGCCATTAGCGCGGATCAGTCGCCGGCCTGGATCGCGAAAGAAACCGGCGTTTTCAAAAAAAATGGTTTGGATGTCCAGTTAATTTATTTCACCGGCGGAACAACGGCCGTCCAAGCTCTTATCTCCGGGGAAGTTCCGGTCAGCCAAGTCGCAGGTCCTGCGGTGGTGAACAGCGCTTTGGCAGGCTCGGATATCGTCATGGTCGCCGGCGGCGCCACCTCGCTGGACTATTGGCTCATGAGTCGGCCGGAGATCAAACGATCCGAGCAGCTCAAGGGCGGCTCAGTGGCCATCAGCGCCTTCGGGACTGCCTCTGACTTTGTCGCGCGCTATGCGCTTGAAAAAATCGGCTTGACTCCCGGAAAGGACGTCGCGCTCGTGCAAGTCGGCGGCGTGCCTGATCGACTGGGAGCGCTTCTGGCGGGCAAAATCGAAGCCGCCGTGCTTGTTCCGCCGTCGATGTTCATCGCGCAAAAGAAAGGATTGAACATCCTCGCCGATGTCGCCAAGCTTGGTCTTGCCTTTCAGTATACGGGAGTGGCAACCAGCCGGCGATTTATCGGAGAGCAGCCGGATACGATCAGGAGGTACGTCAGATCGCAGCTAGAGGCGGTGCGCCGTATCCGCACGGACAAAGAGACGTCGCTGAAAGTGTTGACGAAATATTTCGGCAGTAGGGTCGAGCGCGACAGACTGGAGAAGAGTTGGGAGTTGCTGACCGAGGGAAATATGCTTTCGCAAAAGCAGTATCCAAGTCTCGAGGGCCTGAAATTTATTC
>DATIEH010000177.1:0-5099 GCA_035455905.1 Binatia bacterium
TCCGCTGTTTCTCGGGCGCTCAGCCGAACAAAATTCCGGCGATGACCGTGTGTCGGTTAGATCGATTATTGTTCCGTTGGATGGCTCCCCTCTCGCTGAATCCGTTTTGAATCCCGCTATGGAGATGGCGCAACGATTTCAAGCCGAGATCGTGCTGCTGCAAGCGTACGAGCTACCCGCTGCCGCCTATTACGGACGCGAGAACTACCTGCCGAATTATGACGAGTTAAAAACGCAGGGCCAGAGCAACGTGCGAGGTTACCTGGACGAAAAAGCAGAGTTCGTCAGGGCCGAGGGCGTGAGGAACGTAAGAACCATCGTCGCCGACGGATTGGCTGCGGATCAAATTGTCCAATGCGCTGAAAGGATCCCGCATTCGCTTTTGGCGATGTGCACTCACGGCCGTACCGGTTTGCAACGCTGGACTGTCGGCAGCGTGACCGAAAAAGTAGTCCGGCATAGCCGCCGGCCAGTGCTTGTGGTCCGAGCACGTTAGACACCTGGCGGCGGTTTATTAATGCGCGTAATTTCTGATGTCGAGAGCGGTTTAGAGTTTCAAACGGGCTATTCGATGTCCGCGACTTTGCGGACGCCGTCGCCCCAATCTTCGACTTTGAAGTCTTTGAAATCGACGGCGATCGGTTCTTTTTCCTCAATCGAGATCATCCGGCCTTTATATTCGAGCAGAAACGAAATCTTCAACAGCAAAGAGTCATCTCTTTGATCCAGCAGCGTAACTTTTTGTTCGAGATATGAGTATTGCTTATTACGAAATATCTCTTTTACTCGCTCGCGAGTCAAACCTTCCTTGGCGCCCAGAAAACCACCCATATCGATCTCCTCATCCAGCGATTGATCGAGTCGCTCAGCCGAGTTTCTCGACGTAACGCAAAATGTCGGTGGTCGTAACCAGCCCGACCAGACTTCCTTCAGTAAGCACCGGTAAGCAGCCGATCTTTTTGTCGGCCATTATATGTGCCGCATCCGTGATCGTGGTATCGGGCTCGACGGTGACGATCCGCTTCTTCATGACGTCTTTAATCAGAGTGGCCTTGAGCAACGCCGACTTGGTTCTCTGTTTTAGGCCGAAGATCTGGGTCGCGGCGGCGCCCAGCAAATCCCGCTCGCTTAGAAGGCCCACGAGTTTGCCGCTTTCGACGATCGGAATGTGACGAATTCGGCCGAGCGAAATCACGTCATTGGCGAGATCCAAGGTGTCATCAGATTTGAGCGTAACGGGAGAACCCATCATAATCTCTCGCACAATGCCCTCTTTCCCATTTTTCATTTTCACTCCTCCTGTAGACGGTTCAAGAAACACCGCAGCACATCAACGTAAGTCACAATGCCGACAAGACCTTCCGCTGCATCGACGACGGGTACGCCGCCAATTTTTTGCTCGACCAGGAGTTCTACCGCATCCTGCAACTCATCGTCAGGTGCCAGCGTCAAGGGATTGGTGGTCATCAGATCGCTCACTTGCGTGCGGAGCGCCTGCTCGCGCTCATTCGGTGGTGACACCGATGATCCCGCGAGAAACGACCGAACATCACGGTCGGTAATGATACCGATCAGGTCGCTATTTTTGACGACCGGTAATTGACGGATGCCGTTCTCGGCCATCAGTTCCTCGGCTTCACCTACTGTTTCCGATGGTCCAATTGTGAGCGGGTCCTTGGTCATCACATCGACCACTTTCATCCAGTTATATTTCGCCACGGCCTGCTCCTTTCAGATCCGAGCGATTTTACGCTCGTGAGCCCGGTTGTTTTCCAATTAGGTGAACCGAGCACGGCACGTGCCAAGCGCGAAAATAATTTGTTTCAGGTTTTCGTTGTTTTCAAGCGTTGAGCGCGCGAGTTTTTCGCAGGATCGACAAAGCCGACGCGACTTTTTTTAAAAGTGAGAAGTCACACCCATTTAAGTTCTCAAGAGCGCTGTTTTCATGATGGTGTTCGGGGGCATGCTTCTTGCGCAGGCGATTCGATAAACCAGGAGGTGAATTATGCCGAAGGTGAAGAAAGTCTTAGCGCCGACCGATTTTTCGGAGTTGTCAAAGGCCGGTATTCGTTATGCTTTGGAGCTCGCACGCGACACCAGTGCCGAAGTGATTGTCTATCATGCTATCGACGTGGGAGAAGAGTGGAAAGAGATTCGGGCGGAAATCACGCCCTACCACGATATGATCGAAGATAACCAGCGTTTGCTTGACAAATTCCTCAGCGAGCATTTTGCTGATTGTATCGATCTCGTCGAAGTGCGACAGCTGGTCGAGTTTGGCGTTTCGCACAAAAACATCGTCGATACGGCGCAACGAGAGAGCGTCGATCTGATCGTGATGTCGACGCACGGTCGCACCGGATTGGATCACATTATTCTGGGTAGCGTCACGGAAAGAGTCGTGGCGCGGGCACATTGTCCCGTGCTCGTGGTGCCGCGACCTGAGCGCCGGGTCTCGGTGCCGGATGCGGCCTGATCCGCCGACGCGGGTGGCGCAGTTTCAGAAACGTGTTCGCGAGCCGGAATGCGAGCCGTTCTACTGAGATCTTAGGCGCTATTTTGTTTGAAGGGTGCCGATGTATTCGGCGATGGTTTTGGCTTTCAGGAGAGTTGTAAGCTCGGGGTACTTTGTGCCTTTGGCTTCACTGTGAAATTTTTCGCCCCACACCGGCATATCTCGATCGCCGTGGCCACGCACGATCCGGCGGCCATCAATTGTAGCCATGACATCGTCGAGCGGATAGATGCCGTGGTTTTTTTTAGCGATGATCGTCAGATCAGGTGTTTTGGTTTTCAATTCTCGACTCACTGTACCCATTCCTTTTCCGTCGCGTCCATGACAAGAGCCGCAATATTGTAAATACATTTCGCGGCCGCCATTCACTTCTGCGCCGAATGCTGTTGCGTCCGCAGCTAATCCCAGCATCACGCTGGCGCTCCAAAGAAACAACTCCTTTAGCATCGCATTGTCCTTTCCAAGGTGTGATAGCGCTGAAGGGCGAGCAGACAAACTGCTCGGAGCTATCATTCGACACCTAGCGGTTCCGGCAACTTTAAATGCAAAACGGCCGTAGCGCAATCACGCGGCCGCTGCTGGTTGCCTCTCCGGAAGCGTTTTTTGCAGAGATGAAAAGCCTACGTCTTCCGATTGCCGGTTTTGCCAATAACGCGCAAAGCGTTCTGACAGTACTGCGCCAAATATGCCGGATGCCTCAGCAATAGGCGTACTTCTATTGATCTGGTTGGCATTGAAGCTGCGTCAGTACATTGGGTGAAAGCCTCAGATGCTGAGCGGAGGTACAACAGCAATGGCAGACGAAAAAGACCGGTTCGGCGAAACGCTGAAATTGCTTGAACGAGCGAAGGAAGATATTTTTTTTGCCGAGCACGACCGTGAGCTGCTCGACAGGCTGCGCAATGAACTCAAACAAGTCAACAAAGAGCGCAGCGAATTGCATTGCCCGAAATGTCCCGGGGTTCTTGATTCTTACATTTTCCGGGGATTTAACTTGGATCGGTGCCGGGAGTGCGGCGGCATCTGGATGGACAAAGGCGAATTGGAGGCTGTCATTCGTAAAATCACCCGCGGACCTCTGGGTTCGTGGGTCGACAAATTGACCGCTAAAAACGAGTAGTGTGAAAGAAGGCAACCGGATGGGAGCCACATCGAAAAGATACGATACGAGCTACAAAAAACGCACGGATACGGATCACGATAGCTATTTGCCACGACGGTCGCCGGCGGGAGTGATCCGATGCGCGGGATGCGGAGCTTTTTACTATCGCCGCCGTTGGTCATTGAGTTCTCCAGCAGGACTCGATCCGGCTCGGGTGCGGCGGCAATTTTATTGTCCAGCCTGTCGCAAGATCAAAGATCACCGAGCATCCGGCGAGGTCCGCCTGACCGGAATCAATGCGAACGAAAGACAGGAAGTTTTGCGTATTCTTCGCAATGAAGAGGCACGTGCCGTGGAGAAAAATCCGCTCGAGCGCATCATGCGCCTCGAGCAACGGAACGGCGACTGGCGCATTGAGACGACCAGCGAAAAACTGGCTCAGCGCTTGGGCCGGACGATGAAGAAAGCCAAAGGCGGTAAAGTGGCTTACAAGTGGTCACATAACAATAAATTCGTGCGAGTGGTGTGGGAGAACGGCAGCTGACTGAGATCACTGCCTTAGCGCGATATTAAGTATCATCTGCATCCGGATGGACGGTGCTCCTGAGTGCCTTTGTTTCTCCGCGATGGCGCTTCTCCTCGACCATCCGAAGCTTGGCCCGTCGCGAGCGTCGACGTTTCTGACGGCGGATTTTGGCGATCCGCTGCTGCGCTTCGACGGCAGCACCTCGGCGGAACGCTTCAATCTTTTCTAGGAGAATTCTTCGCGCCAGGAAACGATTCAAACCTTGCGAGCGTTCCTTCTGACAGCGCACCCGAATACCGCTAGGACGATGGTGCAGCAGGACACAGCTCGACACCTTGTTGACATTCTGCCCGCCGGCGCCGGACGAGCGCACGAACTGCTCCTCGATGTCTGCTTCGCGTACATCGAGAGCCGCCATGCGTTCGACCAATTGGCGTTCCTTTTCAGTGGATACCGGAAACCGAGCCATGGAAGTTCAACCTGCGCTTTTGATTTTAAATTTGTCCGCGGTCATTGCCGAATAGATGCGCTCGATATGCTCCGGGCCGGCGGTCTCCAGGATCAGTTCGACCTCGGTCTCGCCGATCGCCATCTGCCCGAACCCGCGACTGTGGGTGATCTGCAAAATATTCGCACCCAAATCGGCGACTCGCTGGGCAAGCCGCGCCAAACTTCCCGGCCGGTCGGAAATCACTATGGCAAATCTACTCAACCGGCCGTCTTGGACCAGACCGGTCTCAATAATTCGTGAAATTAGGTTCATGTCGATGTTGCCGCCCGATACAATCAGTCCGACATTTTTGCCGGTGACGGAGATTTTTTTGTTGACGAGCGCTGCCATGGGAACAGCCGCCGCTCCTTCGGCGACGGTCTTCTCGATTTCGAGCAACAGCAGCACAGCATTGGCGATCTCGCGCTCGTTCACGGTCACGATCTCGTCGACGTAGCGTTGTACC
>DATIEH010000178.1:0-4868 GCA_035455905.1 Binatia bacterium
ATTATCAAGGCAGCCAATAATTGCATTTTGTCCCCTATCGAGTTTGAGGCTTCAAACGCGAGATTCTTCGGCGGAGTTTATCCTGAGTAAGATCGAAGGACCTCAGAATGACCATTCATGTGTCATCCTGAACAAAGTGAATGATCTCGATCGACTGATCCAGCACTCCATCACTCCAATACTCCGTCCCGTCGATGCGCCGCGATCGTCGCCTCGTCATAGCCCACCACATCGCGCAAAACCGTTTCCGTGTCTCTTCCGAGCACGGGAAATTCCCAGCGACGGGTCAGCTTGGCATTGGTGAATTGCAGCGGAAAATTCGGCAGCACCACGCGCCCGAGACGGGCATTATCGACGGCGACGATAAAATCGCGCTGCTGTAGGTGCGGATCGTTGACGAGATCCTCACCCGTTTGAACGACGCCGCAAGAAATTCCCGCGCCTTGCAATTGATCCCTGAGCGCGAAGGCGTCTTGGGTTTTCGTCCAATTCTCGATGATCGCATCGAGCGCATCACGGTTCTCTAGGCGCTCGGCGTTTGTAGCAAAGCGGGAGTTGCCGATCACGCCGGGACCGATGATTTTGGCCAGCGCCGCCCATTGCTGCTCATTTTCCGCGGCGATCACACACCACCGGTCTTCGCCGTGGCATGGATAGCAACCGTGCGGCGCGATGGACAGGGAGATGTTTCCAGTCGGCTCGGGATTTTTTCCGCTCGATGCCGCCTCCATAAGATGCGCGCCAATCATAAACGCCGTCGCTTCCGATTGCCCGAGGTCGATGAACGCGCCTCGCTTCTGGCGCTCGCGATAAAGCACGCCGGAAATAATGATGATCGCGCACAAGGTACCGGATACGTAATCTGGGAAAACCGTCTGTGACCCGATCGGCGGATTCGTCACTCCTGGGTGATTCCACAGATAAGTCAGTCCGGTAAACGCTGTAATATTGACGCCGACGGTGGAAAAATGCCGCTTCGGTCCGGTGGTGCCGAGACCCGGCATTCGCAAATTAACAATATCAGGATTGACTTTGCGCAGCTGATCGTACGCTAAGCCGATCCGTTCCACGACATCGACGCTATAATTATCTAGCACCGCGTCTGCCTTGGCGACGAGATCGTGCAGCACCGTTTGCCCTTTGGGATGCTTCAGATTCACGGTGAAGGATCGCTTGTTTCTGTTGAATTCCAAAAATCGCGGCGACAGATTGGGATCTTCCCCCGTGCCGAAGAACCGAAACGGGTCCATGCCGCCCTTGCTCGACTCGACTTTGATCACGTCGGCACCGAGCTCGGCCAAAATCGTCGTTCCGTAAGGTCCAGCAAGCACGTGATCGAAGCTCACGATGCGCATCCCATGAAGCGGGCCATCGCCTTCCGAAGCATTCTCTTCGCCGCGTCCTTCGTCATTGCCCGGGATTCTGTCATTTCGCCCAACGGGAGAAATCTCGTGTTCATTTGCCGTGACGCCGGCAGGTTGCCAGCTATCTAGAACCGGCACACTCCCGACAGGCGGGCGTGCGCCGTCGATCACGAACGGAATGGCAGGCTGGTTGGTTTTTCCAAACCTGGTATGCTCCACCGGCGCCATGAAGCCGCGTTCGCGCACCTGGTCGTCGTTCGCAAATCCCATCGGCGTGTTCACCGGCACGCACGGAATCCCTTTCGCTTGCAGGAACTCAGTGATCTCCGCCATCGTGAAGCCGCTCAGGAACGTTTCCACGGCGGAGTTGAGCTCATCGGCATGGGCCCGGCGATAAAGATTGTTGAGCCAATCCGGCGCATCGAAAACAGTCGGATGATTTTTCCACAGCGATAAAAACAGCTTCCAATGCTGGCGTGTCACATAAAGATAGACAAAACCGTCTTTGCAGGAAAATATTTTCGCCGGCGCCACTGAGCCGTGTTGGCTGCCGGCGCGCTTGGCGATCTGCTGTTCGTTGGCCCACAAACGAATAATATGTTCCTGCGTCGCCAGCGCTTCCTGCATCGAGGCGTCGACATGATCGCCTTGCCCCGTGCGCTCGCGCCGGTAAAGCGCGGCGAGCAATCCGGCTGTGGCGAACAAGCTCGCAAAGTAATACGCCTGGGTCTCGGGCGGCTTTACCGGCGGCAAGGACGGATCTCCCGAGATATACAAAAATCCGCTTTCGGCCAGAGCGACCAAATCGTTGCAGGCGAAGTTTTTCTTCGGTCCCGTTTGACCAAACCCGGTGATCGAGGCCATCACAATTCTTGGATTGATCGTCTCGAGATCTTTATAGCCGAGACCCTTGGCGTCCAAATCGCCCGGTTGAAAACTCTCAATGAGCACGTCGGCGGTTTTCACCAACTCGAGGAGTTGCGCGCGCCCTGTTTCGTCGTTCAGATCGAGAACCTTACTCGCTTTGCCTGCGTTGAGATGGGCGAATACTGTGCTCAACCGTTTGCCATCGGCAGAGGTAATGAATGGCGCCAAATTTCGGACAGGGTCGCCGCCCGGTGGCTCAATTTTGATAACTTCCATGCCGAGATCGGCAAGGACGCGGCCGCAAAGCTGCCCGCTTAAATCGGTCAAGTCCAGCGCTCTGAATCCTTTGAGAAATTCTCCGCTCATTGTTTTGCCTTCACAGTTTCCGTTCCGTTGATGTCATGATGAGGCGAAAGCCGAAGGATCTCCTTCGCAAGAAGCTGAAGCACTGAGATGCTTCGCTAACGCTCATGCATGACAGAGCCCTACGCCGCAATTTTTAGTACCCGAGACGGTTTACGCTCCTACATAGCGGCTGCGCATATCGTTTAGAATTTGCGCTGCTTCGGTGACCATGCGCTCGACGATTTCTTTTGCCGGCCTGGCGCTCTTCTCTTCGCTCAGCATCCCGGCCACTTGACCGCCCGGCACGTGCAATAAATCGACGCGCTCGGCCGCTTCGGCGGCGCGCCGAATCTCATCCATCGCATTCCCCTGATACGGCGTCGGCATCGCCTCCAGTCCCGAGTTTAGCCATGCTTTGATCACAGGACTGCGATAATGCCGAGCATAATGGCCACTGGTATATGCCGTACGCACAAAATCCTCCGAGCTGCCCGCGAGGATTTGTTTCTTGTACACCGGGTTGATACCGCATTCTTTGCTGACCAGGAAAGTCGTGCCGCACCAGACGCCAACGGCACCGAGTGCGAGCGCGGCCGCAACACCGCGTCCATCGGAAATGCCGCCGGCAGCAACCACCGGCTTCGGCCTCACTGCATCGACAATCTGCGGAATCAACGGAAAATTTCCGATCGTTCCAGTGTGTCCGCCCGCTTCGTAACCCTGGGCAATGATCACGTCGGCCCCTTTGCGCGCGTGGCTGAGGGCGTGTTTCACCGCGCCGGCGAGCGCCATCACCTTGATACCGCGTTGATGGGCGAGCGGCACGACTTCGGCAGTGTCGCCCAGACCAATGATCAAAATCGGCACATTCTCTTCGAGAATAACTTTGAGTTGCTCGCGGGTGGCGGCCGGTGTTTTGACCCAGCTCTTTCGGTCCGGTGGTTGCGGCGCGAGCCCGAGCTTAGGGATCAGCTGATCGGTGAATTTTGCGTGCTGCGGATACTTTTCTTCGATCTCTTTGCGGACTTCATCCGGGTCCGGAATTTTGATATCTTCCATTTTTGGCAGCGTGATATCGACGCCGAACGGCCTCTCGGTCAGTTTGCGCACGGCGCGAATCCGTTCGCGAATGACTTCCGGCCGAATCGAGCTGCCGCCGATGCAACCAAGCCCGCCGGCGTTGGAAACGGCAGCGACGAGTTCAGGCGGCGTCGTCATGCCTTCCTTATCCCAGCCCATGCCCGCCTGAATGATCGGCACCTGGATGTTCAGCAAATCGCATAGCGGCGTGTGCAGGCTCATATTGCCTCCGGGTGTAGGGGCACAGCATGCTGCGCCCGACGTTCTCGTCCAGACCCTTCGCTAATGCTCAGGGTGACACAAAACACGACACTGTAGTCGAATGTCATTCTGAGCAAAGCGAAGAATCTCCTTTCAAACACGTTCAAGTTTTTTTTCGATCCTCGGGCTTCGCGTACTTTGTCGTGCCGCCGCCCTTTTGCGAATGGAGATAACCCTCGACGTCGCTCAGCGGATTGGTGTAGTAGCGCATGCGGTGCGACACCAGGTCGTCGGTTCTAAGCGCGGTTAGAAAATCCATGTCCTTCTGCATGTAGGCGGCAATCTTTGCGCTTTCCAAAGTGACCGCATTTCGGCTGCCGAGCTCGTTGGCCAACTGCTCAACGCTTGATATCAATTGATCATCCGGCACAACTTGGGAAACCAAGCCGACTCGCTCCGCTTCGGCTGCCGTCAGATTCCTTCCGGTGAGTTGAATGTAAAATGCCTTCTTCACGGGAATACCGCTATGAAATAGCGTCGAGGTCGCCACCGCGCCGTAGCTGCCGCGAATCACCTCGGGCATGCCAAACTTCGCTGATTCGCCTGCGATGCAGAGATCGTGACCGTTGATCAGGGCGAGACCCCCGCCGAGGCACCATCCCCTCACGGCAGCGACGGTCACTTGCGGCATGTTGCGCAGCACTCGCACGATTTCGTACGTGGTTCCCGCATGATCCCAGGCCCGCTTGCGTTTCCACGATTCCCGCAGGTCGTAGAGATCGAGTCCCGACGAATACGAATCGCCGGAGCCTATGGTTACGACGCATTTAATTTTGTCGTTATCTGCAAGATTTTTGAGCGTGGCGATCAACTCAGCCATAAATTTGTGGTTCATGGCATTTTTTTTCTCCGGCCGGTTAAAGGTTAACCATGCCACACCCGCTTCTTCGTCGACGCGCCGTAGAATCGTCGTCATTTCAGTCATAGCGTCCTCGCATGCAGTCAAATTTC
>DATIEH010000179.1:0-10166 GCA_035455905.1 Binatia bacterium
CATCTATGCGATGACTCAGGCCAAACCGTTTCAAAACCGTTACACGCTGTTGGATGCGCAATGCTTCGATGAATTCCCGACCTGGAAATCGGCGATGTTCAGTCCCGTGGAGGCGCGCAAGCAGATGTTCGCGGATTCCGCAATCCGGAAGAAACTTCGCGCCGAGGCGATCGAAGACCAATCTCCTTCGGTTTTTCCGCGGCGCTGGGACGTGATTTTTGTCGATCATGTGAAGCTGCCGAAGAACAAAATTTTCGAGCACAAGAGTGTGCAGGAAATTGCTAGCGCTGCAGATAAAGATGGTCTGGATTGGTTCCTGGATATCTCCCTCGAAGAAGACCTCCAAACCCGCTTTGTCCATACCAATACGCAAGGCGACCCGCAGGCGGTTTGCGAAATTCTCAAGCATCCCGCCGTGATGATCGGTCAATCCGATGCCGGTGCTCATATGGGCTATGATGCTCGCTTCGGGTATTCGACGGCGTTTCTCGGTTGCTGGGTGCGCGATCACGGTATCATGAGCTTGGAAGAAGCAGTCAACAAGCTAACTTTCCGCGTGGCGTCGGTGTTCGGGTTGAGCGATCGCGGCCTATTGCGCCCCGGCTTTGCAGCGGACATCGCAGTGTTCGATCCCGCGACCGTGAACACGCTCGAACCGGAATACGTGCAGGATCTACCGGCAAAAGAAACCCGGATGATCCAAAAGGCCGCGGGAGTGCCGCATACGATCGTGAACGGCGAAGTCGTTATTCAAGACGGCGCGCCGACCGGCGCTTTGCCGGGAAAAGTTCTGCGCCCGAACGGCCGGGACAAATAGGGCTTGCAAGAGCCGCCTTTGCGTACAAAATCGTCACTAGTGGCAACTACTTGCTCACCGGAAATTTGTTCAATGTCGCGCGCACTGCATGACGGATCCAGTTAGATAGACGATTATCGCCCAATAAGTTCGTTTCCTACGTTTCAAGAAAGGTTTCCCGAGGCAAGCTCTTCACACTATTGCGATATTCTAATCAGCTCTGTTTCAATCCTCCTTGATTAATGGCGATTTCTCTTGGCGTGAGCGGCAGTACCTTATCAGAAACGTGTTCTTTCGTTTCACGAGTAGAGCAGCTGCTTTCTTCCATCCCACTGGCGCTTACGATACGATCCATTGATTAGAGCTGGAGGTCATCATGGAAGCGATACCAAATTCGGTAATTGCTGCTGCCAATGCGAAGAGCCGCACGCTCAAAGAACTGGTGCGCGCGCCGGAAATTCTTGTCATGCCCGGTGCCTATGATGTGTTGAGCGCGTTATTGTTCGAACAAATGGGATTCAAAGCGATCCAGGGCACGAGCGGCGGCATCGCGGCGGCATTGGGCTATGCCGACGGCGAAATGATGAGCCGCGCTCGTTTCATCGAAGCGAGTGGCAGCTTCGCTGCCGCCGTGAGCGTGCCGTTCAACGCCGATGGCGAACGAGGCTACGGCGATGAGACCGGCGTTCGTGAAACGGTCCGCGCACTGGTATCGCGCGGTGTGGCGGGCATGAATCTCGAAGACGGAGCAGCGAAAGGAAAAGGCGGCCTTGTGGAAATTTCCGAGCAGCTCCGCAAGATCAAAGCCGTCATGGAGACCAAGCGCGAGCTGGGGAGTGAATTTTTCCTCAACGCGCGCGTGGATGCCTTTCATGTTTTTCCGGACGATCCGAAAAAAGCCCTCGATGAGGCGATCCGCCGCGGCAACGCCTACGCTGAAGCGGGCGGCGATTGTATTTTTTACTTGTTCTTACATTCAGCCGAAATCATCGGACGCATTGCCAAAGAAGTTAAAGCGCCGATCAGCATTCTTGCTGGGCCGCAATCGCCGAGCGTGAGCCAGCTACAGGACTTGGGCGTCGCGCGGGTGAGTTATGGCTCGGGCTTCCTGAAAGCGGCAATTACCGGAGCAAAGCAATTGGCCCAAGAGATTCTCGAAAAGGGCACTTGCGACTTGCTCAAAACGGGCATGCAAACGCCGGAAATCAGCGCTCTCGTCGCGCGCCGCAAGCAAGTGATTTTATGAATCCGCGGGGGTCGGTCGTTTCTCTCCATGTGGCGCCGACTGGCGCCGCCCCGATCCAGAATCGCGACCGCGTCGAAGCAATCGCCGGGCGCGGACTTGAAGGTGATCGATATTTTGCCGGCATCGGGACCTATTCGCATGTTCCCGGCAGCGGCCGGCATGTGACGTTGATAGAGATCGAAGCGATCGAAGGACTCAAGCACGACTACGATATCGACGTCGCGCCGGGTAAATCGCGACGCAATATCGTGACTCGCGGCGTGGCGCTCAATCACCTGGTCGAACGGGAGTTTCTCATCGGTAGAGTGCGTCTCCGCGGCACACGGCTTTGCGAGCCGTGCGCACACCTGGAGCGATTGACGGAACGCGGCGCGTTGCGTGGTTTGGTCCATCGCGGCGGGCTGCGTGCGGAAATTCTCAGCGGCGGTACGATTCACGTCGGAGACCCGATTACGCTGCCGGATGATTGAACGCTTGAGAGAGTGCGAGGCTTGCCTGGTCCGGGCGCAACGAACTCATGGCAATTGAAGTTCGTCCGTGATCTTGCCAAACGACCTGCTCGACTATGGCTTAGGCGGTAAGTCGTCGAATTAGTCGACAGGTTTTTCGTCTCCATGACCAGTTTCGCCCTGTTACTCATTCTCGCTGCCGCATTCCTCCACGCCACTTGGAACTTTCTCAACAAGCATGCCGGCGGGCATGCGACCTTTACCTGGCTGGTGGCGGTTCTGTCGGCATTGCTTTACGCGCCCGCAACCATCGCGATTATCGAAATATGGCAACTCGAGATCAACGCTGCGAGCATCGGATTGATCGCCGGCAGTGCAGCGTTGCACACGGCCTACTTCGTAATGTTGAATCAAGCCTACAGGGTCGGCGATCTCTCTTTAGTCTATCCAATGGCGCGCGGCACGGGGCCTTTGCTGGCGGCGACTGCGGCAATCTTATTTCTCGGAGAGCGACCCTCACCCATCGCGGCAGTTGGCGCCCTGCTGATCATCGGCGGCGCGATCATTCTGACGACGAATGTCTCTCGGTTGTGGCAAAGCGAATCTCGTGACGCGCTCATTTATGCGTTGATCACGGGTGTATTCATTGCGGCGTATACCTTGTGGGACAAACAAGCGGTTAGCCATTTCGGAGTCTCTCCGCTTGTTTTGGATTGGGGCGCGAACGTTGGCCGTGCGCTTTTTATGACTCCCATTGCGTTGAAATATTCGGATCATGCGATCGGCGAGTGGCGCGAGCATAAATACGAAGCGATCGCCTGCGCGGTGCTGATACCCCTGGCTTATATTCTGGTGCTGACCGCGATGCGTTTCACACCGGTCAGCTATGTGGCGCCGGCGCGCGAGATCAGCATCCTGATCGGCACGGCGATGGGAACGCGCCTCCTTGGCGAGGGCGATGCGCGTCGAAAACTCGCGGGCGCCAGCGCGATGGTGCTGGGCATCGTGGGCCTGGCGGCGGGATGATGTTAGGGGTTCAAAACGTTCAACCCGTTCAAGAAAGTTCAAATGGTTCGGAGCCGTCCAGCAAAAGGAGACGAGTATGAGTACTCTTGTCGGTGGTTGCCAATGTGGTCAGGTGCGCTACGAATCGAACGCGCAGCCTTTGTTCAGCGGTAATTGTCATTGCCGAGAGTGCCAGAAAGCGACCGGAGGGGTTTACGTGCCTGCATTAGCCGTACCGGCGAATTCGTTGAAAGTAACTGGCGAAGTGAAATATTACGAGAACCGCGCCGACAGCGGCAACACATTCAGCCGCGGATTTTGTCCCGACTGCGGCAGCAGAATATTCGGGAAGACCTCAGGATTTCCGCAGTTCGTTTTGATCACGGCGGGAAGCCTCGACGATCCAAGCAGCTTCAAACCGGCCATGGATTTTTTCACTTCGAGCGCGCAACCCTGGGATTACATGGATCCCAAGTTGCCGAAGTTCGCGAAGCAGCCGAACGTCTGAGCCTAATACGTAATCGGCGGAACGATGGGCGCGGATCGGGCGATACTCCAGATGCCGCGCTGTTACCGTTTCACCGGACGCTTGGGTGGCATGCTGTAGATGCTCTGAACCGGGTTAAAAAAATGGTCCATCATGAGCCAGAGGCTCCGCGCGTGATGGAAAAAAACCAGAGGAAAGAGGACGGCAAACGGCAGCCATACGGCGAGTTGCTGATTGATCGTCATGCCGGTGAACGCGTCGAGGAGAAGGTATCCAGGCACGGCTACGCCGACCGTGGCGCCGTAATTGATGTACATGGCGCCGATAAAGTAGCCCTGCTCACGCTCGAATTTGAGCTGGCAATGCGGGCAGTGCTCGAACATTTTGAACGGTTTTGCGTAGAGCTTCCCGACACCGCAACGAGGACAGCGGAGGCGGAGCGCGGCCCGCAGCATTCTGAATAATCTCATGAGACCTAAGCAGTGGCCTGTCGCGGCTCTTGGCGCGCCGTCCGAGTCCTACCTTGATTTAGATAATCGCGTAGAAAGCGCGCCGTGTGGGAGTTTTTACCGTCCTGGATAATTTCAATGGGCGAGCCACAGGCGACCACGCGGCCGCCCTGTTCTCCACCTTCGGGGCCGAGATCCACCAGGTAATCGGCATCTTTGATGATATCGAGGTTGTGCTCGATAGTGATGACAGTGTTGCCCATATCGACGAGGCGATGAAGGATTTCAATCAGCTTGTCGACATCGGCGAAGTGTAGTCCGGTCGTCGGCTCGTCGAGAACATAGAGGGTCTTACCGTGCGATTCTTTGCCGAGCTCATAGGCGAGCTTGATGCGCTGTGCTTCGCCACCGGAAAGAGTATTGCTCGGCTGGCCGAGGGTGATGTAGCCCATGCCGATAGCTTCAAGGATCTTCAGCGGCCGGGCGATTTTCGGAAATGCATGAAATACCGGTACCGCCTCCTCGACGGTCATACGGAAAACATCGGCGATGGTTTTGTCGTTGAAACGAATGGCCAAGGTTTCCTCGTTGAAACGTTCGCCGCCGCAGGCTTCGCAATCGATGAAAACGTCCGGCAGAAAACTCATTTCCTTACGGATCTTCCCCTGACCCGCGCAAGTTTCGCAGCGCCCGCCTTTGACGTTGAACGAAAAGCGGCTTGAAGTATACCCGCGCAAGCGCGCCTCCGGCGCGAGCGCGTAAAGCTTGCGAATTTCGTCGAGCAAGCCAACGTATGACGCCGGCACGGAGCGTGGCGTTTTGCCGATGGGAGTTTGATCGACTTCCACCACGCGCTCGAGCGCTTTTCCCCCGGCAATTTCTTTGTGCGCGCCGGGACGGCCGGCGAATTGCCCGAGCTGCAGCTTCAAGCCTTTGTAGATGACATCTCTGACCAAAGTACTCTTGCCGGAACCCGAGATGCCGGTGACGCAGGTCCACATCCCGAGCGGTATCTTGACGTCGATATTTTTTAAATTGTGCGCTTTGGCTCCGCGAATCGTCAGCCAGCCCGCATTACTTAATTCGCGTTTCGGTCCGATGCGTTTTTTTGCCGAGCGAAGATAAGCGCCTGTGGGCGATGCGGGATTGTTTTTGATTTCTTCGACGGTACCGATGCAAACCACATGGCCGCCGCGCACGCCAGCGCCGGGGCCGAGATCGACAATCAAATCCGCGGACTCGATCGTCGCCTCATCATGCTCCACCACAAGCACGCTGTTGCCCAGCTTCTCGAGCCGCCGCAGAGTTCCGAGCAACATATGATTGTCGCGCGGATGTAGGCCGATGGTCGGTTCATCGAGAATGTAGCAGACGCCGCGCAGGTTCGATCCAAGTTGAGCGGCAAGCCGGATGCGCTGCGCCTCACCGCCGGAAAGAGTGTCAGCACGCCGATCCAGAGTGAGATAAGGTAAGCCGACCTCGAACAAGAAATTCAAACGTTGCTGAATCTCCCGAAGGACTTTGTCCGCCACCGCTTGGTCACGGACGGCGGTGGCCGGTCCGGACAAATCGAGTCTGTCGAAATAGACCTTAGCGTCCTCCACGGAGAGTGCTGTGACTTCCGAAATGGTTTTGCCCTGAATTTTTACCGCTTGCGCGCGCGGGTTCAAGCGCCGGCCTTGGCATGCAGTGCACGGAATTTCGGTCATCAGTTCATCGAGCTCGCTGGCAGAGTTTTGGTCGCTGCCTTCCCACAGCTCTTTGAGATAAGGCACCAGACCGACGAAAGCCCCGCGCCCTTTGCCGCCGTGAAGAATCTCCTCCTGAAGCTTCTTCGGTTGTTTAGCGAATGACTTATCGACATCGATGTCGTGATCGTTTTCCAATTGCTCCAGCACTCGCCGCATGGCGCGCTGGACTTCGGAGCCGTTCAGCGATGATCCAGGCGAAATCCCCGCCAAGGCATCCCGGAGTGGCTGGTGCGAATCGGCAAAAATCAGGTCCGGGTCGAAATCCCAGGTAAAACCCAGGCCACCGCATTGGGCACACGCCCCTTGCTGACTATTGAAAGAAAACAATCTCGGGTCGAGCGGCTCGTAGCCGATCCCGCATCCCAAACAGAAGAGCCGCTGGTTGAAAATTTGCTCACCGCGCTCGGACAGGAGATGAATGACCCCATTGCCTAGCCTTAATCCCTGGTCGATCAGGGTTTCGACCTCGCGCCCGCCCGCCTTGGCCTTGCCAATGATGATGTCGATGTTGTGTTCTTTGAATCGCTCCAAACCGTTGGTCAGTTCGGGCGCGCGCAGGTCGATCAATTTGCCATCGATTCGGGCCCGGCGATAACCGAGGCGGCGCGCGCCGGCGATCACTTCCTTGTGAAAGCCTTTGCGTCCGCGCACGATCGGACTCAGAATCATTACTTCTTTGCTCCGATACGAGCGGCCGACCCGATCGAGAATCTGGCTGCGGGTCAGCGAATGAATCTGGCGGCCGCAACTGACGCAGTGCTGTTTGCCGATTTTGGAATAGAGCAGGCGCAGGTAATGGTAAATTTCGGTGACGGTCGCAACGGTGGATTTTTTACCGCCCTGACTAAGTCGCTGCTCGATGGCTACCGTCGGCGGTATCCCGGCGACGTAGTCGACGTTCGGCCGGGCCATCACTTCAAGAAATTGCCGCGCATAGGCTGAGAGACTGTCGATATAGCGTCGTTGCCCTTCGGCGTAAACAATATCAAATGCCAGCGAAGATTTTCCCGAGCCGCTGAGACCGGTGAAAACCACAAACCGCCCGCGCGGAATATTCACGCTGATGTTTTTCAGGTTGTGTTCTTTGGCGCCGACGATTGCGATTGCATCGCTGTCCACCGTTACGGGGGCGGATGCCCGAGTAGCTAGCGATGGCAACGTCGGCGTGAACGGCGAAGCGCTGTTCTTGAGATAAGGTCGAAGGTAGATGCCGGTGTGGGATGTTTCGACTTTTGCGATTTCCTCCGGTTTGCCCCTGGCGATAATCTCGCCGCCGGCATTGCCGCCTTCCGGTCCGAGATCAATGATGTAATCGGCACACTTGACGACTTCCATATTGTGCTCGATCACGACGATGGAATGGCCTTGCTCGATCAGCTCATTGAAGGCCCAGAGCAGCCGCTCGATATCGTGAAAGTGCAATCCGGTGGTGGGCTCGTCGAAGATAAATAGCGTGCCGGCCTTGCGCGCTTTGGCCATGTGAGCAGCGAGTTTCAAGCGCTGCGACTCACCGCCGGAAAGAGTTGTCAGGGGCTGACCCAGGCGCACGTATTCCAGCCCGACGGCGCGCAGCGGCGCCAGCGCCTCTCGGACGTCCGCTGTGTCTTTGAAAAATTCCAACGCCTCGACGACGGTCAGATCGAGGATCTGTCTGATATTTTTTCCGCGATAGCTGACCTCAAGGACTTCCTCACGGAAGCGACTGCCGTGGCATTCCGCACAGGATGTATAGACGTCGGAGAGAAACTGCATTTCGACTTTTTCGAATCCCTCCCCCCGGCAGGTCTCGCACCGCCCGCCCTCGACGTTGAACGAGAACGTCGAAGGCGTGTAGCCGCGCAGCCGTGACAGATCGGCGGCGGCGAACAGCCGGCGAATGCCATCGAAAGCTTTCATGTAAGTGGCGGGATTGGAGCGCGGCGTGGTGCCGACCGGCGATTGATCCACGAGCACGGCTTCGGAGATCTTGTCGACGCCAAGGATTTTCACGCAATCCGTCACCCCGGCGGCGGGGGCTTCCTTAAGTTTTTTCAAATTGCGATGGAGCACCTCATCGACGAGACTGGATTTGCCTGATCCCGACACACCGGTGATGCAGACGAACAGACCCAAGGGGATCTCCACGTCGATGTTTTTGAGGTTATTGGCGCGGGCACCGGTGATTTTAATGCAGCGCTGTGGCAGGGGCTTACGCGCGCGCGCGGGAAGCGGGATCGTCTTGCGTTGGCTCAAGTACGCTGCCGTAAGGGACTCCTCGTTCTTCAACAAGTCCTCGTAGGAGCCGGCGAATATCACCTCGCCGCCCTGTTCTCCCGCCTTCGGCCCCAAGTCGATGATGTGATCACATTCTTTAATGATCTCAGGATCATGCTCGACGACAATTACGGTGTTCTGGTTGGCGCGGAGCCGGTGAAGAATTTCGACCAGGCGCCGACTGTCGCGCGGATGCAGGCCGATGGACGGCTCGTCGAGCACGTAAAGCGTGTTGACCAACGAGGAGCCGATCGCAGTCGTGAGATCGACGCGCTCAAGCTCACCGCCTGAAAGTGTTCGCGATTGCCGATCGAGCGTCAAATATTCGAGGCCGACGCCCACGAGATAACCCAAACGGCGGCGGATTTCGTCGAGAATGAGACTTGCGACCTGATCCAGAGCGCCGGCGGGCTTGAGGGCTCGAAAGAACGCGTACGCCTCGCCGACACTCATCGCGTTTATCTGTGAGATGTCTTTCCCCTGAATGCGATAATGGAGCGCGTCGCTTTTGAGCCGCGTACCGAGACACTCGGGGCACATCAGATAGGCGCGGTAGCGCGCCAGCAATACCCGGACGTGCATGCGGTAGCTTTTTCGCTCGAGCCGCCGAAACCAGCCGCGGATGCCTTTGTATTCACCGTCGCCTTCCACGACCAGCACCTTGTGCTTCTCCGTCAATTCGCCCCAGGGCTTTTTGGTCGGAATTTGTTTGCGCTCGCAAAAATCCAATAAGCGTCGGGTCCGGCGCTTGCGATGCGCCCAGGGCTTGATGGCGCCGTCGCTCAGCGATTTGCCTGGGTCCGGAAACACCAGATCGAGATCGATATCGATAACCCGGCCGAAGCCACGGCAGGTCTCACAGGCGCCGAGCGGGCTATTGAACGAAAAGAGATTCGGCACCGGATCGCGATAGGCGATTTCACAATGCGGACAATGCAAGTGATTGCTGAACGGCTCGCAGCGCCAATCTTCCTGCGGCAGGAAGAAGTTCAACCGCCCCTTGCCGTAATGAAACGCTTGCTCGAGCGAATCCAGAATGCGTTTTTTGTTGGAGTCGCGGAGCGCGAACCGATCGACGATGACCTGCAAAGGCTCCGTTCCAGACGGACGGTCGGCCAATTCGTCGATTTCTTGTACCGACCGATTCAACATCAAGCGGTGAAATCCGGCTTGGCCGAGACCGCCCCGTACATCGGCCCAAGCCGCCGATGATTGTAGCAAGGGGAATGTGACTACGATCGGCGATCCTTCGGGAATGCTAGCGAGCTTGCTATAGACGGTCTGAGCCGAATCGCGTTCCACCGGCCGATCGCAGCCACTGCAGTAAAGCACGCCAATTTTCGAGAACAGCAGCTTAAAGTGATCGTGCAACTCGGTCATCGTGCCAACGGTGGAGCGTGAGGTCCGCACCGGACGGCTTTGATCGATGGCGATGGTCGGTGGAATTCCCTCGATGCTCTCCACGTCGGGCTTATCCATGCGGTCGAGAAACTGACGGGCATAGGCGGAAAAACTCTCCACATAACGACGCTGTCCTTCGGCATACAAGATGTCGAAGGCGAGTGTTGACTTTCCCGAGCCGCTGACGCCGGTCACAACCGTGAGCGCGTTCAGCGGAACCTTAACGTCGACATTTTTGAGATTGTTTTGTCGGGCGCCGCGAATATGGATAAATTGATCCCGGTCTCCAGAGGCAGACCGCGACCCTAGTCCTTGTGAGGTTTCGTTGG
>DATIEH010000180.1:0-4753 GCA_035455905.1 Binatia bacterium
ACCCCCAATGAGGCCCGTTGAGTTGGAGCGCCGATTTGCGTGTGCTACCTGTGTTTCAGTGAGTTGGCTTTCGTTCGGGCAGATTTTTCTTCTGTTGCTCGTTTTAGCCGGTTGCGGCCGCAACGAACGAATGGATCTGCTTTATGCCGAACGTTGCATGAATTGCCACGGCTCAAGCGGACATGGCGACGGCCCGTTGGCAGCGCGTTTGCCGGTGCGTCCACCCGATTTTCGTCAGACCGTCGAGCGAAAAAGTAACAATCAGATTCGTCGCTCGATTGCCGATGGAAAAGGAACAATGCCTGCATTCGAACCCGCGCTGCGGCCCGCCGAAATTACCGATATGCTACAAATGGTGCGTTTTTTGAGCCGCGAAGGACGAGATGTCGCGTGGTGGGAGAGGTTTGATACGTTGGTGGTTGCGCACTGCAGTATTCCCTGGGAGACGGTGCTGGGCTATGACGATAAGGTCGACCAAACCAAACCATAGTTCGTTTCACAAGTATCTTTTTCGGAGCTCGATTTTTTTACTTGCGGTTGCATTTGCAGGTCTCGCGACCGGCGACATCGCCGCTGAAATTCAACCGGCTCGCGCCGACCGGCGCGTCACGCGCAGAGCGATTGAAAATTTTACGCTGGTCGATCAAAACGGGGCACCCTTTACCTTCGAAAAGCTTGCCGGTAAAGTGGTTGTCGTTGCATTCGCATACACCACCTGCGTGGACGTTTGCCCGCTGATCACCGCCGCTTTGCGCCAGACACAAATCGGTCTCGGAGCAGAAGAGCGCGGGCACGTTCAGCTTCTTACAATCACCACAGATCCGGAAATCGACTCACCAAAAGTTCTGAGCGCTTATGCTAAGCGTTACGGGGCCGAATTTGAGAACTGGGCATTTCTCACGGGTGATCCATCGGTACTGGCTCAGGTTTGGAAAAACTTCGGCGTCGGGGTAAAGCGCAGGGCAAGGGGCTTGATCGACCATACTCCCCTAACCGCAGTTGTCGACCAAAGCAAGGCCATGCGATTTGCTTACATTGGACCGTCGCCGGATCCACACGCGGTGCTTGCCGATGTGCGTGCGTTATTAAAGCAGCAATAATGAATGTCGATGGAGTCGTCGTAATGCGAAGCGTTGCACTTACAGCGGTACTTACCGTGCATTCTCGACTTGACAAGAGTTTATGTTGAAACTAAACTCGAACATGAAGTTTTTCGGTATAGATTGCTATGACTCTCCACAATATTGAGCAGCTGGAAGCGACAATCGACCGCCTCCTCGCCAGCCATGAACGGATCAAGACGGAAAAGGAAGCGGTCGAAAAGAAGCTCCAACAAAAGGAGAGTGAATGGCATCATCTGAAAGGGCAGCTCCGGCAGTACGAGCGGGAGCGCATCGAGCTCAGGGAAAAGCTCGATCGGATCCTCGGTCAGGTGGCCAGCCTCGACCTTGCAGAATCATGAGCTCGCGATGAAAAAAGCACTCGACGTAGAAATTCTCGGACAAAAATTCACGATCAGCAGTGATGCCGAAGAGAGTTATATGCTCAAGGTCGCGGATTACGTCGACGGCAAAATGCAGGAACTCATGCGCGCGTCGAAACCGGTGGCGAAATCCAACGTGGCGATGTTAGCGGCCCTGAATATTGCGGATGAATACTATCGCCTAAAGGACGCGCACGAAACAGTTTTGAATCGATTGGACCAGTTGTCGAAAAAGGTTTCGACAACACTGAGCCAGGACCGGTGAGCCGGTTTATGGTGTCGCGGATTTTTGATTTCATTCGGACATTTGAGCTGATGGAAGTTTGTCAGAAGTGGCGTGGAAAGATGAGGGAATGGGTCGAAACGTTTGCCAATAATTTGATCGGATGGATTATTCTGCTCTTCGATGCTTTAAGAATACGGCAGCACGTTACAAGTTATCCTGAATTCGGAATGGCTATCCCATTAGAAATTGAGAGGGTAGCGCCAATGCCTGTGCGGTCCGGACAACGGTTAGCACGGGGGCCGACTTCTCCGCATCGCCGGTCGGATTTCTAGCCGCACGTTTCTCCATCTCACCTTTGCTCTAGTCTCTTCTGGCTGCTCTTGGGATTTTTATGCAGAGAGCCGTTCTGGAAGAGTCTAAGCCGTCATTGCGCCGGCGCCTGCTGTCCGCGCGTAAATCGGTTCCATCGGTTCAGCGTCGCTTATGGAGCGGCTTGATTCAGGAAAGTGCGGTCCGGTTTGCGCCCTATCTCGCCGCCGCCGAAGTGGCTCTGTACAGTCGGATCGATACCGAAGTTGATACCAAAGCAATTTTGGCTCACGCGCTAGCGAGCAAAAAGGCTGTTTTTTTTCCAAAAATCGGCCCCGACAATTCGGGCTGGTTTTTTCAAGTTGACGCCGAAACTGATCTTAGCCCGGGTCGCTTTGGGATAGACGAGCCTGCCGCGGGTCTGCCTCTGCCAGTGCGAGATCAAGAGCGCGCCGAGGATACCATTATTTTTGTTCCTGGGCTGGCGTTTGACATCGGTGGGCATCGTTTGGGCCGGGGCGGTGGAGCGTATGACCGGATGCTGACGGCGCTGAAGCGCCAGGCGACTTTTGTCGGCTTGGCCTTTGAGCTGCAAATTCTCGAACGGCTACCCACGGACGAGTGGGATCAACAAATTCATTATGTCATCACCGAAAAACGGATCATCGATTGCGGTGCCTCGGTGTCGTCGAATCGAGATTTGATTGTTTCGTGATTTGAAAGGGGGTGCTCTGATTGGATTCAAGTTTGTTATTTGGATTGATCGGATTGATTGTCGGGACTGGCCTCGCGGCAGGATTTTTCTGGCTGCGCGCCAAACAGGAGCGGGCCGAGACCGAAGCGGCGCAAAAAACCGCTGCGCGGATCTTGGAGGAGGCGAAGAAGGATGCGAGTGCGATTCGCAAGGAGGCGGAGCTCCACGCCAAAGACAGCGTTCTTAAAGAGCGGGCTGAATTCGAAAAGGAGGTGCGTGACAGTCGTCGCGAGCTGCAGAACCAAGAACGCCGGCTGATCGGTAAGGAAGAAGCGATCGATAAGCGCCTTGAGTCGCTGGACAAGCGTGAAAGCGAATTGGCACGACGAGACCAAGCGATAAAGAGCCGGGAGAGGCAAGTCGAAGAGCAGGCCGCTGAATACGGGCGGCAAGTCGATGAATCGAGAAGGCAGTTGGAGCAAGTCGCAGGGCTGACCCGGGAAGAAGCGAAGCGGAACCTGATCGATCAAATGGTCGAAGAGGCAAAGCATGAGTCGGCCAAGCGGATTCGCGTCATTGAAGAGGAGGCTAAAGAGGAGGCGGTACGAAGAAGCCAAAAAATCGTCGCCTTGGCGATTGAACGGCTCGCCGGAGACTTTGTCGCGGAACGCTCGGTAACGATATTTCCACTACCCAATGACGAGCTCAAGGGCAAAATCATCGGGCGTGAGGGACGAAACATTCGCGCGCTGGAAGCGGCGACCGGAATCGACCTGATCGTGGATGATACGCCGGAAACCGTGGTGATCTCGGGACATAATCCGATCCGGCGTGAGATAGCGCGGCTCTCATTGGAAAAGCTCGTCTCCGACGGCCGCATTCATCCCGGACGAATCGAAGAAGTGGTGCGCAAGTCCGAGCAGGAACTCGAAGAATCGATCAAGGAGGCTGGACAGAAAGCGATATTCGACGTCGGGGTGCACGGAGTTCATCCCGAAATCATCAAATTGCTGGGACGGCTAAAATATCGTTACAGCTACGCGCAAAATGTTTTGCTGCATTCCATTGAGGCAGCTTTCATCTGTGGAGCTATGGCTGCTGAACTGGGGCTGAATGAAAAACAGGCGCGCCGTGCCGCATTGCTACACGACATCGGTAAAGCGGTGGACCACGAGGTGGAAGGTTCGCATGCGATCATCGGCGCGGAGCTGGCGCGCAAATATGGCGAATCGCCAAAGATCGTCAATGCGATCGCCGCGCACCATGAAGACGTGAGAGCGGAAACCATTTTGGCGCCGCTGGTGGATGCCGCCGATGCACTTTCAGGGGCACGACCGGGGGCCCGCCGTGAGATGATGGAGACTTACACGCGTCGATTGGAGGAGCTCGAGCGCATCGTGAACGAATTTAAGGGCGTGGAAAAATCTTACGCAGTCCAAGCGGGACGCGAGATTCGCATCATGGTGCAGCACGATCTGATTTCCGATGACGAAGCTTCGCGCATGGCCCGTGAAATCGCGCGCAAGATCGAGAACGAGATGACCTACCCGGGTCAGATCAAGGTCACGGTGATTCGCGAAATGCGCGCGGTCGATTACGCGAAATAGAAAAAGCCGTGTTCGTGCTCGTGCATCGTGTTGGCATGGGCACGAGCACGAGCACAATCGCGATCACGAAACATGCGGATTCTGATTTTAGGAGACGTCGTCGGGCGTCCGGCGCGGCGGGCGATGCGCGATATTTTGCCTGAACTCATCGAACGCGAGAAAGCCGATCTTGTCATTGCCAATGCCGAGAATGCCGCTGGCGGAATGGGCGTCGATATAAAAAGCGCCAAAGAGCTCTTTTCCGCGGGTGTGCATGTTCTGACTTCCGGCAATCATATCTGGAAAAAAAAAGAAATTTATCCGTTTTTGGACGAGCATGAGACTCTGATCCGTCCGGCGAACTTTCCCGCGGGGGCACCCGGCAGAGGCTGGTGTTTTTGGCGGCACAACGAGTTGCGGGCGCTGATCATCAATCTACAGGGCAGAGTTTTTAT
>DATIEH010000181.1:0-3129 GCA_035455905.1 Binatia bacterium
AATGGTCTGCATAATGCACCGAGAAAGGAGCTTTGAGTGTGAGAACTGAACTAGCTCATTGGTGGCGGATTTTCTTAGGCATTGGCGACGAAACGCGACGCGTGGCGCTCGAGATTCTGCGCCAGCGCTATGTCGATGAGAGCGAACACGCGATGCAATTTAAGCGGCATGCTGGAGAGATGCATTATCCGCAGTTTCGGGAAAAGTTGCTCCATATCGCAGCGGAGGAAACGGAGCATGCCGGATTGCTGGCTAAAAAAATATTCGACCTTGGCGGTAAGCTGCCCGAAGTTACGGGTGAGCGAGCGTCAACTGAGCAAAGTAGTTGGCAACATCTTCTGAAGGATCTTAAAGAGGAAGGTCATTGCGCCGGCGAGTTGATGGAGCAGATATGGGCAGTGGCGACGGATTATCCCGATATCGCCGCATTGCTCGAACAGATTTCCAAAGAGGAAAAGAAACATGGCGACGAAATCCGCGAGATGCTCATGCGCAGCGATGCATTCGCGGGATCGCTCGCCTAAGAAGGATTGACTCAGGCGCGGCGATTTCAAATCTTGAGATCGGCCGCGACGACCTGATCTAATCATTTGCGCTGCCGCAAGAATTCCTGACCAGCAATGTACAGCAGAAATAAGCTGACGATAATGATCGAAGTCGTCATAAGCGTAGGGCGGATCTTGCCGAATATCACAGTCCATTGTCTACCTAGGAAGTAACCGGCGGTAACAAAGGTGACCGACCACATGAAGGCTCCGGTAAATGCAAACAAAGCGAAAACCGATACCGGTAGTTTCGCAATTCCAGCACCGAATCCTATCAAGTGTCGTACGCCCGGCAAGTAAAAGCCGAACAGGAGACCCCACTTTCCCACACGATCGTACCAGGTATGAACATGGCTTACCTTATCTCCTGTGATGCGAACGGCATGACCAAATTTGGCCAGGAGATAGATGCCTACGGTGCGTCCTAACCCATAGCTTAATGTGATACCGCACGCGCTGCCGAGAAATGCCGCGGCCAGGATGGGCAAGAGCTGCATTTTACCTTCGTAAACAAGATACCCCGCGAATGCGAGCACCCCTTCGTCCGGTATCGGTGCCCCGATAATCCCCAGCGCGAGCAACGAAAATACTCCTATATATCCATACTCCGTCACCCAGCGAAGAATCGTTTCTGTCAGCATGGTGTCTTCTCGTCAGCAACACGCGAAAAGCTTTAATTACCCCACCCTCTTAAAGTCGATATATCCCCGCTCAACATCCGTGCGCAGTAGTTGAACGCTGACTCTGTCGCCGACGTCCATGCCTGCAAAACCGCTCACCAGTTTTCCTTCGATAGGCGGATGCAGAAGACGAACCCAAGTGCCTTTGTCAGAAGCGCCGGTAACGATGCCATCGAACCGCTCGCCGATCCTTGGTTCCAGCAACATTGCCGCCGCGGATTTCCCCACCTGTCGTTCGACTTTTTTCGCTGCGTCTTCCTGTTCGGTACAGTGCTTCGCCAACGCATCCAACTCATCGTTACCGTAGGGTAGTGAACTTCCCGCCAGCGATGCTTTCAGCAACCGCTGTGTGATCAAATCGGGATAGCGCCGGTTCGGCGCGGTGGAGTGGGTATAATCCCTGACCGCAAGACCGAAGTGTCCGGTTGTATTGCCGCCCGGAAGTTCGACGACGTATTCGCCGGCGCCCAAGAGCTTGATCACGCTGAGCGAAAGATCGGGAAAGCGTACAGGATCGGCGGCTTTCGCTGAAATCAGGAATTGCTCCAGGGCCTTGGAGTCGGGATTCCGGGGCAACGTGAAGCCATGGTCCGAGGCGATCTCAATGATCCGGTCCCAGCGTTTGGGTATGCGCACCACGCGCCGCAGCGACGGAAACATTTTCGCCGCGAGGTAGCGCGCGCTAACACCGTTTGCCGCGATCATGAAGTCCTCGATGATTTCTTTGGCGCGGTTCTTTTTCTCGGCTGCTAAATCTTTGAGCTCGTCGCCATCAAACACCGGACGCGCTTCGATGGTATCCAGATTCAGCGCACCCTGCACATGCCGGAGGGACTTGAGCTTTTGGGCGACACTGTCCTGGAGCCGGAGGTTCTCGTCCAGACCCGGGATCTTGCCGATCCCTGACGGCATCGGTCCGTTCCCCTCTAACCAACCGGAAAGACTGTTGTAGGCCAGCTTGGCATGATTGCGCACCGTCGCGCGATAAATGTCCGAACTCTGCAGCGATCCATCGCTGGCCACGGCCATTTCAATGACCATCGCCAGCCGCTCTGATGCAAAATTCAGCGAAGTAAGATCGGTCGAGAGTTTCTCCGGCAGCATCGGAAATATTTCGCCAGCGGTGTAGACCGAAGTCGTGTTGTGCCGCGCGTGATCGTCAAGCGCCGATTGCTTCTTGACGACAGCGTCCACATCGGCAACGGCGACAAGGATCTTTGTCGCCCCATCGGGCATGGCTTCGGCAACGGTAAGCTGATCCAGGTCCCGCGAATCATCGTTGTCTATGGAACACCAGATAAGATTTCGCAGATCGCGCGTCGATTCTTGTGCTCTTGTTGCCGGCTCGTGGATGCCGTCGAGCTGAGCGCGCGCTTCGGGAGAAAATTCGGGAAGAAGCCCTCTCGCCAGCATCGCCCGGTGAGCGATGCTTCGCAAGATAGAGCGTTGTTGTCGATCGCGTCTATCCGTCATAGTTTCACCTTCTTGTAAAAAATCGTCTTGGCTATTTCTGCTGTGACAATGTAGCCCATTACAATGATCCCTATGAACAGAAGGAATGCCATCGGCAGCCGGCTAAATCCAAAAATCTCGCCCAGCGGGGTGAAGGGCAGAGTCACCGTCACGATAACCACCAAGAGAGTGGCCGCGAATAAATATTTCGAAGGTCTACTTTTGAAGAACGGTTTCCGACTGCGAATAACCAGCACGATCAGCGACGCTGAAATGACGGACTCCAAAAACCAGCCGGTTCTAAATTGCGCCTGGGTAGCATGGAGGATGGTTAGCAGCGCGCCAAAAGTGAGGTAGTCAAACACCGAACTCACCAATCCGAAGGTGATCATGAACTTGCGAATCGCCTTGATGTCCCAGCGCCGTGGATACTCAACCATTTCGCTATCCAC
>DATIEH010000182.1:0-4866 GCA_035455905.1 Binatia bacterium
GCCACACAGGTGGGAATTGGCGGCTACGTCTGCGCGCCGGAGATTCTGCGCGGCGCGAGAGTGGTCGAGGACGTTCAAGCTTGTGATGTGATTGCGGGGGTATTCCCGGAAGACAAGTTTCGGCTGGTGCAGGCGCTGCAGCAAAGCGGGCATGTCACGGGTATGACTGGAGACGGCGTCAACGATGCGCCCGCGCTCAAACAAGCCGAAGTCGGTATCGCGGTCGCTAACGCACCGATGTGGCCAAAGCCGCAGCGAGCATCGTGCTCACGAATCCGGGGCTGACCGATGTCGTCGCTGCGGTCACCACCAGCCGGCGCATCTATCAGCGCATGCTCACGTACACTTTGAACAAGATCGTCAAAACGATTGAGATCGCGATCTACCTGAGCCTCGGGATGATCTTGACCGGCACTTTCGTTATCACGCCGCTGCTGATCGTGCTGCTGTTGTTCACCAATGATTTCGTCACGATGTCGATCGCCACCGATCGCGTGTCTTTTTCCGCCAAACCGGACCGCTGGCATATCCGCACGCTAGTATTGACCGGCGGAGCGCTGGCCGGCCTTATTCTGGTGCTCTCTTTCTCGGTCTTTTTCGCCGGACGCGATCTGCTTCACCTCCCCTTGCCGCAACTCCAAACACTGGTTTTTCTGATGCTGGTATTCACGGGTCAAGGCAACGTGTATCTGGTCCGGGAGAGGCGACATTTCTGGAATTCGCGGCCAAGCCGTTGGCTTGTGGTGAGTTCTTGCGCGGACATCGCGGTCGTCAGCTTGCTGGCCAGCAAAGGTATTCTCATGGCCGCGATCAGCCCGGCGTTAATTCCCGGGTTACTGGCCGTAGTTCTAGTTTTTTTGATCTTGGTGGATTTTTTTAAAGTCCGGTTATTCCGCAGCCTCGACATGGGCTGATGATTCCTGATCGGCCCAAGGCGCGCCGAAAATACCGCTTTTGCGGTTGGACGGAGGGGCTTATATGGCTCGTCTCCTCGTTGAGCGCCGCAGAGTTTTAAACGCTTGCTAAAAAACTTAACGAGTGAGGAATTATGAAAAACAAGCAATGGTATCGACTCATCGTTGTTGAAGTGGTTTGTCTCGCTTGGCCGCTTCTGAGTTTCGCGCAACAACCCCAATCGCTCACCCTGTCCGAAGCTATTCAGTTGGCGCTAAAGACCAATCGGCAGCTGCAAGCCGCGCAGCAGTACACGGATGCGGCAAAAAGCGCGGCAGGTCAGGCGAAAGGCGCTTTCTTTCCGCGCCTCGACATGATTGAGGGCTTCAACTACACGGACAAGCCTACGCTAGTTTTTTCGAACCTGCTCGATCAAAGCAGCTTCAAACAGAACAACTTTGCCATCGGCTCTCTCAACAATCCGACACCGTTGACCAACCTGGCCAGCCAGATTCGTCTCGAACAGCCCATCTATGCCGGAGGAAAATTGTCGGCCAATCTCGGGCAGGCGACGGCATTTGCCGAATCGTCCGAAGAAGCGGCACGCCGCACCCGGCAGGAAGTTATTGCCGCAGTGATCGAGGCTTATTATCGGGTCATTTTGGCCGAGGCCAATGCGGACGTGATCAAACAATCTCTCGCTTCCGGGCGGGCGCACTTGGGCGTGACTCAAGATCTTTTCGAAAAAGGTTTGGTCGTACGATCGGATGTGCTGCGCACTCAGGTGCTGGTGGGAAATCTTGAGCGCGAGCAGCTGGAAGCCGAAAGCGCCATCGAGATCAATCAGACCCAATTAAAATATCTGTTGGGCAAGGAGGAGGAGTTCTACCGCGTGGCCGAGCAGGCAGCCCAGGACAGCCTTCCCCTAGAGACGCTGCAGACGCTGGTTTCCGAAGCGCAGCGGTCTCGTCCGGATCTCAAGGCTGCAGAAAAGGACGTCGAACGGGCGAACGCGATGGTCGATGTCGCGCGCGCCGATTATTACCCGTCGCTTAGTTTTGTCAGTCAATACGAAAGCAATACGCAAAAATTTACCAGCAGCAGCGAAAATTTTGCCGTATTCGTCACGGCCCGTTGGAATCTCTTCAATGGATTTGCCACTCAGGAAAAGGTCGTCGAAGCCAGGGCACTCTTGCGACGCGCGCAGCTGCTGCGCGATGACTTGTTTCACAGGGTAGCGAAAGAAGTCGAACAGAACTTGCTTGCTCTCACGGTTGCCCGAAGACAGGTGGCCATAGCCTTACAGAATGTTTCACACGGAGAGGAAAGCCTACGCATCATCAAGGATCGATACAGCGCCGGGTTGGCGCGAAATGTGGATGTCTTGGACGGTGAAGCAACGTTAAAGCAAGCGGAGCAGGATCTTTTGAGCGCCCGAGTCAACAGCCAAATTTCTCGCGCGCATCTCAATCTCGCGACCGGACAACTGTGAATGCTCTCAAAAACGTTTTTAATCATCATTCTGCTGTTCTTTAGCAGCTCTTGCTCCAAGGGCGACCGCAACGCTCAGGAGCAAAAATCGATCGGCAACGTCCAGAGCGTCACTGTCGAGGTCGCCAAGCCGCTGGCTGTGGAAGATTTTTTCGCCGTCGCCGGCATCGTAAAGGCGCGGCGCTCGACCGTTCTCTCCAGCAAAGTAACCGGAACGGTCACCGCGGTTGCTGTGAATGCCGGGGCTCGGGTTCGCAAGGGACAGACCCTGGTGCAGATCGATAATCGCGAACTTCGCGCCGAGCTGGCTAGCGCCAATGCCGCGCTTGACGAGGTCGCATGGGCTGCAAAAGCAGCCGACTCGGCCTTGATCGCGGCCAAGGGACAACGCGAGTTGGCCGCGACAACCTACCAGCGCTATGAGGGCTTGTTCGCGCGAGAGTCCGTGACGCGACAAGAATTCGATGAGATCAACACCAAGTACAAGGTTGCCGATGCCGAAATGGCGAGGGCTGAAGAGAATCGTCGCGCCGTCGAGGCGAAAAAAAATCAGGCCGAAGCACGAATTGAACAGGCGCAAACTCTGCTCGATCAAACCACGATCAAATCGCCTTACGATGGTATCGTGACCGATAAACCCGCTGAGTTAGGCATGCTCGCGTCTCCCGGAACGCCGCTCATCACTGTTGAGGAAGGCGGTTCCTACCGTCTCGACGCTCACGTCGGTGAATCGGAAATCCGCTTTGTGCAACAGGGAAAATCGCTGTCGGTTAACATCGACGCCATCCCGGTCCAGTTAACCGGCACGGTGGTTGAAATCGTACCTGCGGCCGATCCGCAAAGCAGAACCTTCACGGTCAAAGTCCAACTGCCGGCCGATCCCGCACTGCGATCGGGCCTCTACGGCAAAGCCCGCTTCCCTGCAGGCAGGCGAGAAGTCATCGCCTTGCCAACCCACGCGATTCTACCGCGCGGCGAATTGCAAGGTGTTTTTATCGTTGGGAATGATGATGTGGTCCGTTTTCGGCTGGTCAAGACGGGCAAAACGTACGGCGACCGTTTTGAGATACTTTCAGGCATCAACCCGGGCGAGCGAGTGGCCACCCACGGAGCCGAGCGCTTGAACGAAGGAGAAAAAGTTCAGATCTCGCAATCGAGCCATGCCAGATAGACTCGGAATCGCCGGGGGGGTGGCCCGCGCGTTTATCGACTCCAAGCTCACCCCATTAATCATCGCCGCCTCTATTCTTCTCGGTGTCGGTGCTGTGCTTTTGCTTCCGCGGGAGGAGGAGCCCCAGATCATTGTGCCGATGATCGATGTCTTCGTCCAGATGCCCGGGGCTAGCGCCAAAGAGGTCGAGCAGCGAGTCACCAAACCGATGGAGAAACTTCTTTGGGAAATTCCCGGGGTTGAATACATCTATTCGACGTCCGCTCCCGGCTCTGCGCTCACCATCGTCAGATTCTATGTCGGCCAGGACGAAGAGCAGAGCATCGTGCGGCTAAACCAGAAAATGTTTGCCAATTTCGATCTCATTCCCGCAGGGGCCAGTCCGCCGCTAATCAAGCCGCGCTCGATCGACGATGTCCCGATTTTTGCCGTTACGCTCTCGAGCGCGCGTTACGATCCTGCCGTGCTCAGACGAATGGCGGCGGAGCTTGAAGACCAGATTAAACAGGTTGCCGACGTTTCTGAGGTAAAAATCATCGGCGGCCAGCGTCGGCAAATTCGCGTAATCCTTGACGCGACCAAGATGGCGGCCTTCAATGTCGCGCCGGCAATGCTTGCGCCCGTTCTTCAAAAGTCCAACCAGCAGCTGATGAGCGGCAGTTTTGCCTCCGATAACCGCGAGTTTCTGGTCGAGAGTAGCGGATTCCTGCATACGGCAGAAGAAGTCGGCGACGTTGTGGTTGCCGTTTATCGCGATCGTCCCGTGTATCTTCGAGACATTGCGACGATTGAAGACGGTTCCGAAGAACCGGCTGACTATGTTTTTTTTGGCATGGGCGCGGCCGGTGCAAAGTCAGATACCGAATTGACCAGGACCAAGGCTTCCGCGCCTGTGTCGGAGGATAATCGTCTGCTGCCGGCGGTAACGATCTCTGTCGCCAAACGCAAAGGCACGAACGCCATACAGGTGAGCGAAGCGGTCATAGACAAGATCAATCATCTGAAAGGCAGGCTGATACCGAACGATATCAATATTACGATTACGCGCAATTACGGCGAAACCGCTTTGGAGAAGTCCAATGAGCTGCTTTTTCACATGCTACTCGCCATTGCCTCGGTCTCCATTCTCATCTGGCTGACGCTCGGCTGGCGCGAGTGCTTGATTGTGGCGATTGCCATTCCCGTAACGCTGGCGCTTACGTTAGTGGTCTCCTACTTGTATGGCTACACGCTCAACCGTGTCACCCTCTTTGCGCTGATTTTTTCAATTGGCGTGCTCGTCGATGACGCCATTGTCGTGGTGGAAAACA
>DATIEH010000183.1:0-2621 GCA_035455905.1 Binatia bacterium
GCCGTGTTCGATACCGCAACTCTCACGCATGGGATGCTTTATCAACTCGATCCGCATCTGGATCGTTTGATTCTTTCCGCCACCGGGGCGCGCATTGCCCTTCCGTTTCCACGCGATTATTTGCGCCAAATCATTTTGGAAACCGCGGCGGCGAGCCACCAGCGCGACGCCTCGGTACGTTACTGGCTCTCCGCCGGTCCGGGCGGCTACGGCCTTGGTCCGGCGGAATGCGTCGGCAGTAGTTTCTACGTGATCATTTTCAAGCAGGAAGCTTATCCGGAGAGCTATTACCGCGACGGCATCAAGCTCATCACCAGCCAGGTGCCGATCAAGCCACCCCTGTTCGCGCGCATCAAGTCGACCAACTATTTGCCCAACGTGCTCGTCCTTTTGGAAGCTAAAGACCGCGATGCGGACAACGGTGTTTTCATCGATCAGCGCGGTATGGTCGCGGAGAGTTCGAACATGAATGTTGCGTTCGTCACCCATGATCGCGTCTTCCGTCATCCCCCTTTCGACGCGATCTTGTCCGGCATCACGGTTCAGCGCGTTCTCGATTTCGCGCAGCGTCTCGTTGAAGCAGGCGTGCTCAGCGCCGTTCGGGTCGCCGAGGTATCCGTCCAAGAAGGACGGGACGCTGCGGAAATGATGCTGATCGGCAGCTCGATCAAAATCGCGCCGGTGGTCCAATGGGACGGCAAAAACATCGGCGACGGCAAACCCGGACCGATCGCAAAAAAACTTTTGGAAATGTGGAATCAGGATACGTTGGCGACCGACCAACTTGTGGCGGTACCCTATCCGAAAGGACTTTGAACAGCGTCCGATCAGCGTGAAATCTGCAAATTCGTCGAGGAGGTAGTTATGACAAAGAAAAAACTTTCGCGAGGTTTGATGACCGCCGTGATCGTCGGCGTCTTCGGCCTGGGCTATGTTTGCGGCTCGATGACTCAGCGTCAGGCGGAAGCCCAGATCGGCGGGCTGCTGGAGAAGGCTGGCAAGGCAGGCGGGCCGGTAGGCTCGGTCGCGCAATTTGGTTCTTCGCTAGTGGAAATGCAGGATCATATCACCGGTCTGCAGAAGAACCTGGATACTTTTAAGCAGGTGCAAGCCGCTCTGGGCAAATAGCGCCGTGGTCGCTTAGCGCGGCGACAGTGATCTTGCGATCAGCGCCGCTGCTTATTGCGCTCGTATCAACGGCCGCACTCCGGAGAGGTGTGACCGCAGACCAGCCGATCAGAATAAAGTGGTCGGTGTTGCTTACTTGGTGACGTTTAGCGTTGACGGCTTTGTTTTGTCCGTTGATCCATAAAATTTCAGTGGTCCTCTGATCGCCTTTCCGGATATCAACATGAAGCTTTCAATCAAAGCGTTGATTATCGCAGGGGCATTGTTCAAAGCCACCGCTTTTCTGTTTATCTCGTTCATGAATCTCATATTGCGTCCGTACGGCGGCGCCTATCTTGCGCTTTTAAGCTCGCTCTATCCTGGTTATGACCCAATTAATGTGCCGATCGCTCTGATCCTCGGCACGATTTATTCATTGATTGCCGGAGCGTTCGCAGGACTTCTTTTCGGCTGTGTCTACAATCTCTTCACAGAACGAACTTAGCGAGCTCTCCGGATTTGTTAAACACTCGAATCCTGGTCTGCGAATTTTACGGGTTGCGATCATCGACCGGACGGGATCTTGCCGAGGTTGGAGTTGTGCGAATCGCGATAGGAGCGTGATCACTCCGTGACTTTAATGACAATTTTTCCGCGCCGGTGCGGCGCACCTTCGAGCATTTCGTGTGCTTGACGCGCCTCGTCGAGCCAGAGGACTTCACCGACTTCGGTGTCTAGCTCGCCTGCGTCGATCAGCTCGGCAATTTTATTCAATCGCTCCGTTGTCACCTCGACGAGGAAAAACCTGGCGCGAACACCGTACTGCTGCGCCTTCTCCTCCGAAGGCTGGGATGCTGAAGATACGAGAATCCCGCCACCTTTGAGCACTCCGTAAGAACGTTCGAGTGTATCACCGCCAACCGTATCCAGCACCGCATCGACATCCTTCACCTGCTTTTCAAACCGCTTCACGCCATAATCGATTACGCCGTAAGCACCAAGCCCGCGGACATATGAAGTATCTTTTGCGGCCGCAGTAGTAACCACCATCGCCCCCGCTCGCTTTGCCAGTTGCAGCAAGTATGCACCTATATTGCCGGCGCCGCCGTGGATAAGGACGAACTGTCCTGGCGCAACGTCTGCATAATCGAACACCATCTGCCACGCCGTTACTGCCACCACTGGAACCGACGCAGCATGCGCATAATTGAGAGTTTTGGGTTTGTGCGCGATCATCGTTGCTTTGGCAACGGCGTATTCCGCGTACGCTCCGGTGAAACGTTCGTTGGTCACGCCGAACACTTCGTCGCCGATCTTGAATCGTTCTACCCCTGGTCCGACTGAATAAACCGCACCGGACAGATCGGATCCCAAAGTCAATGGAAGCGGTTGCGGCAACACGCTCTTGCCGCTACGGATCAACGCATCCCACGGTCCAACACCCGCGGCTTTCACCTGCACGAGGACTTCGCCGTCGCCGGGCTCGGGCTTGGGAACGTCTTCCAGCGCGATGA
>DATIEH010000184.1:0-35642 GCA_035455905.1 Binatia bacterium
TTTTTTAGCTCAGCCGCGCTGCCTTCCCGTTACATTCAAACGCCCAGCAACATGCGCTTCTCTCGTCAAAACTCCTAAAAGCTCAATCACTTCAGCGCTGCTCGATACCGCATAGCGTGCAAGGGTGGGTGCAATTCCCACTCGGATCGTTAAGGCTGAGGCGGGCATATTCTTGAAGAGATCTTCATCTGTCGTGTCATCGCCGATGCCGATAATAAAGTCGTAATCACCGTCATTAAGCCAATTTAATGCCGCGGTTCCTTTGTCGACTCCGGCGCGCCTGATTTCGACTACCTTACTCCCAAGCACGACCTGTAAATCGGTCTTTGCCGTGAGGTGAGTCATATGGTCGACTAGCTCCGGCGCGCGCAGTTCGGCTTGTTCGGGATCTGCCATACGGAAATGCCAGGCGACCGCATCTTCTTTTTCTTCGACAAAAGCTCCCGGCAATCGATCTGCGTATATCTCCAGAATCGGGAGCAAGTCGCGTTTCCAATCGGTGTTGAACGGCTTGGGATGCTGCCAATCTTGTCCAGCAAATTTTATCCATGCACCGTGCTCCGCGACCAAGCCGAGCGGTAAGGAGCCGAACCACTCCTGGAGAGTCTGTCGCTCCCGTCCGCTGGCAATCACCACATTGTTCTTTGGCTGCGCCGCGAGGGTTCTAAGCAGCTCGCGGACTTTTCGATCAGGCTTTGCCATAGCGGGGTGGCGTACCAGCGGCGTCAAGGTACCGTCATAGTCGAGGAACAACAGCCGCCGCTCACTCGATCGGTACTGATCCAAGATTTCGCGTGTGGCGTCGATGGATAAAAGTTTGGATTCAAGCGGCGTCTGAATCTCGCGCATGCCGACCAGAGAGCTCAAAAAATCGCGCGCCCAGCGCGTTACATCGTATCTTCGTAACCGCCGCTGCATGAGATGGTTGCGCGCTTGTTGCTCATCGGCGGGCGTTTCCAGCGCTTCTTTCAGCGCCGCGGCAATTTCCCTCCGGTCGTTTGGATTAACGATAATCGCTTCTGGAAGTTCTTTGGCGGAGCCCGCCATCTCGCTGAGAATCAGCATACCGGCGCCATCACCCCTGGTTGCCACATATTCTTTGGCAACCAAGTTCATGCCGTCGCGTAGCGGCGTGACGAGGCAAACGTCACCGACCGAATAGAGTGCCGCCAATGAGGTGAACGGCACCTGGCGATATTGATAGACGACCGGAGTCCAACCGACGCGGCCGAATCGGCCATTGATTTTTCCGACAAGCTCTTCAATCTGGCGTTTCATCAGCTCGTATTGAACCACCCCGATCCGTGACGGCACGACAACCATCAGCAGCGCCACTTTGCTGTGGTACTCGGGATTCACTTCCAGAAATAATTCGAAGCCCTCCAGACGGTTCAAAATTCCTTTTGAATAGTCGAGCCGATCCACGGACAGGATCAGTCGCACACCGCTGAGCATCTCTTTGAGTTCGCGCGCCTCGCGGGCGATATCCTGATCCAGTGACGCCGCAGCAAATTTTTGCACGTCAATCCCCATCGGGAATGTGTCGACGCGTGCAACGTGATCCGCGGTCTCGATTTGCCCCATGTGATGCTCGTAACCGAGAATACGCAACGTGGATTGCAAAAAATGATGCGTGTACTCGTAGGTGTGAAATCCGATCAGATCGGCGCCCAAAATCCCCTCGAGAATGCCGCGACGCCACTCTGCTGGCAGCAACCGAAATACCTCGAAAGATGGAAAAGGAATGTGGAGAAAAAAACCTACCGAGAGCTGAGAATGACGAGCTTTGAGCAAACGCGGCAAAAGCATGAGGTGGTAATCGTGTACCCAAACGATATCGTCAGGTCTCAGGACCGCCTTGAGAGCGTCGGCAAAAAGATTGTTGATCTGTTTGTACTCCTCCCAAAATCGCGGCTGGTAAACGGTGTACGAGGTAAAGTAGTGAAAGAGAGGCCAAATCGTCGCGTTACAAAAACCCAAATAGAACTGGTCCATCTGTTCGGCGCTGAGAAATATCGGGTAGGCGCAGCACCGCGAAAAGGATTCCTCGATGACTTGCTGCTGGAGCGAACTGTCGACGCTGCTCCCCGGCCAGCCAACCCAAAGATGCTCAAAGGGCAGCGCCGAAGCGTGCTCACGTGATTCCTGAAAAGAAGCCAATCCGGTAACCAGTCCGCCGGCACTCGCCTGAAATTGCAGGATGCCGTCGCAGATGGTGAGGGTGAACGGCAGCCGATTAGATACGATCACCAGACGGCGTTCGTTCTGTTTACGCTGAGTTTCGACTTTTTCCTTTGCTAGCGGCATCGTACTTGTCCGCGCGGAACTAACGGTCGATTAGATGCTACTTTGGATCACGCTAACCTTGCTCAAACAGACTTTAGTGGCCGAGGACCTTTCAGCGCTGCCAGCAGTTACGTGGCGGCGAAGCTGTGCAAGATTCATTGCCTGACCATGATAGCACTTGAGCCGAACATGTCACACGTGCCGGCGAGAGTTCAAACAGATTTACCGTGCGATTTTAGCAATGTTGAAAATTGCTTGTGCAATTTGTTCAGCTTTGGCGGAATCGAGTACTGGCAATAGGGTTGATAAGGATTATTGGCGTAAAATTTTTGGTGGTAATCTTCCGCCGGGTAGAAATCAGTGAACGGCTCCAAACTCGTAACAATTGAATTTTTAAATGTCTTCGCCTCCTCTAATTCCTTTATGAAGCTCGCAGCCTCGGCTTTTTGTTGGTCGTCAGTAAAAAAGATTGCCGACCGATACTGAGTGCCCACGTCGTTTCCCTGACGATTTAGAGTCGTGGGATCATGGGTAGCAAAGAACACCGTCATCAAGTCGCGGAATGAAATCTGAGCGGGGTCGAATTCTATCTTGATCGCCTCCGCGTGACCGGTTTTACCTGAACAAACTTGTTCATAGGTCGGGCTCTTGGTTGTTCCGCCGGCATACCCGGAGACAACGGATTTCACCCCGCGGAGCTCATCGAATACCGCTTCGGTGCACCAGAAACAGCCGCCCCCGAATACCGCAACCGCAGTTTGCTGATTCGTCATTTGTCCTCCTGGTTAGTTTGATACTTGCTGTCGACGCCGATCGACGCCAGCTTCTCAGTCCTGCTTGGCCCAGCTGATAATTGCCTGTCTATCGGTGGGCGATAACTTGGCGTCCGGATGGAGTGGCAAATAATACCAAGGCGGCATTTCGCCGCTTTGCACCTCTTTGACGATTTCTTTTAATTTCCGTCCCCGGCGCTGGTCGTTGTACGTTTCCCAAGTAGAAAAATTGACTTCCCGTCGTCCTTCCGTGACGTCGTTTGCGAGCAAGAATGATAACGGCGCAATTTTCGAATACCACGGCCAGACAGTTTCATTAGAATGGCAATCATAACAAGCGCGGCGTAAGACCGCTTCAACATCGGCGGGCGCGCGAAATTTTCCCCGTTCGGCGGGATTGCTCTGCTCCACCGGAAGAAACTGCAGAATAATGAGGAGGACAATCACTCCCGCGCCGATCCGTTTGAGCCATTTCTTCAAGGCGTGTACTCTAGTGCATTGCGCCCTCTCGTCCGTTTCGATCCGCGCATCAACGATGCACTAACTATAATCCTCATTACTGTCAATATTTTACCGCAGCACGAATTCTTGACTTCCACCTATGAACATGATTTTTCTCTATTTTCTGAGAGAGGATCAGGAGGATCATCATGGCAAAAATGTTCGTCGCCAGCGCGCCGGTCGATTCCGAGAGCGGGCAAACCACTGAGGTCCGCAATCCGGCCATTGGTGAAATTGTCGACACCGTACCCAAAGGGACGATCAACGATGTCCGGCGAGCGATCGATGTCGCGCAATCCGCGCTCAAAAAGTGGTCCACCATGGCTCCAGCCAAGCGCGGCGCGATTTTGCTCGCTGCTGGCCACACAATTCTTCAACAAGAAAAAGAGCTTGCCACACTTCTGACCAAAGAACAGGGCAAGCCGATGCGTGAGTCGATTTTGGAAATTCGCCGGTTCGTTCATACCTTGGATCATTACGGCGGCATGGCAAAGACGATGCGCACCAGCGCGGTATTGCTGGATACCGGTCGTCATGGGCTGGTTCTCCGTAAACCGCTGGGCGTATGCGGATCGATCGTGCCATGGAACTTTCCGGTCTCGCTGATGGGGAACAAACTCGGCCCGGCATTGCTGGCGGGCAACACGGTAGTCGTCAAACCGGCCGGCACCACTCCCCTGACGGATATTCGCTGCTGTGAGATCATCGACAAGGCGATTCAAGACGGCGGTGGTCCCAAAGGGGTCTTGAACGTTGTGACAGGGCCGGGAAGCGTCGTGGGTGAAGAGCTTTTGGTCAGTCCGAAGGTCCGCAAAATCGGCTTTACCGGTGCGACGGACACCGGCCGCCGAGTGATGCAGTCGGCGGCCAAAGATTTTAAACATGTCACCCTGGAGTTGGGTGGCAGCGACCCAATGATCGTATGTGATGATGCGGATCTCGATCGGGCGGTCAGCGCCGCTTCCGTCGGCCGGTTTTTCAATTGCGGGCAGGCGTGTTTGGCGGTTAAACGGCTTTATCTCTTCGACAGCATCGCTGATGTATTTATGGAGAAGCTTGTCGAAAAAGCGAAAAAGATCACCGTCGGTAACGGCCTCAAACCCGGTGTTTTAATGGGACCGCTCCATACCAAGGAGCAACGCCAAGAAGTTGAAGAGCAGGTGGAAGACGCCGTGAAACGCGGCGCAAAAGTTCTTTACGGCGCGACCAGACCCCAAGGCGATGATTACGATAAAGGTTTTTACCTTCAGCCGACCTTGGTCGCCGATGTGGATCCAGCTTCGCGAATGATCCAAGAAGAAGTTTTTGGTCCGGCATTGCCGATCATTAGGGTAAAAAATCTCGATCAGGCGATCGAGCAAGCTAACGGCTCGATCTTCGGCCTCGGCTCCTCGATCTGGACACGCGACATCAATCGGGCAATGTATGGGGCCGAAAATATTGAAGCGGGTTACACCTGGGTGAATTCAGCGCAGATCATTTATGACGAGTTGCCCTTCGGGGGCGTCAAACAAAGCGGCCTTGGCAAAGAGCACGGCGATGAGGCGATCGAGCATTATACCGATTCGAAATCGGTCGTCATCGCCACCGATGTCCAAGGCGAGATTATCGGAGGAGAATAACCACGCACCTCGAGGCTTCTGACCCCGAGCCTTCAATCCGCTGTTCATGAAAGTCGATCTCCCCGACGTTTATAATGCCGCCACGACCTTTGTTGATGAAAATATTGCACAAGGTCGCGGCGGCAAAACCGCCATCTACTACGACGACCAAAAGATCACGTACCAGGAAGTTTTTGAAAAGGTTAACCGCACCGGCAACGCTCTAAGAGATCTCGGCATTGAAATCGAAAACCGCGTGCTTTTGATTTTGCCGGATTCGCCGGAGTTTGCCTATAGCTTTTTTGGCGCGATCAAGATCGGCGCTGTAGCAGTGCCGACCAATCCCTGGATGTTCGCCAAGGACTACGGGTATTTGATCAACGATAGCCGGGCACGTGCGATTGTCGTACACGAGTCGGTTCTGCCGGAAATCGAGAAGATCTGGAACAACACCCCCTTCTTGAAGCGCGTGATAGTTGTCGGCGCGGCGCGTGGAAAGGCGCTTTCATACGCAGAGGTAATTGCCAATGCCTCAGAAAAGCTCGACGCGGAGAAGACGACCAAGGACGACGTTTGCTTTTGGGGTTACACGTCGGGCAGCACTGGGAGTCCCAAAGGAGCCGTCCACCTGCAGCATGACATGATCACGATCACTGACTTGTTCGTCAAGCCGGTGCTGGGAATGAGCGGCCATGACCTCTGCTTCTCGGCGTCGAAAATGTTTTTCTCCTACGGGTTGGGAAATTCTCTTTATTTTCCTTTCCGCTTCGGTGCGTCGACCGTGCTCTGGCCGGAAAAACCCGACCCCGAAAAGATTTTGCAAGTGGTCGAGAAGTACCGACCGACATTCTTTTTTTCAGTGCCCACTTTATACGCGCGTTTTTTGCGCGTGCAAAAGAAATACGATCTCCACTCGTTACGGATTTGCCTTTCGTCCGGTGAGCCCCTGCCGCCGGCGCTGTTCCATCAATGGAAGGACAGCACTGGGCTCGAATTGTTGGACGTTGTCGGCTCCACCGAAGCGGCACACGACTTTCTCGCCAATCGCCCCGGCCGGGCCAAGGCCGGCAGCAGTGGCGAGGTGACCCCGGCATTCGAAGCTAAAATCGTCGATGACGATGGTAGAGAACTTCCCATTGGACAAGTCGGTAATCTGATGGTCAAAGGGGATGCCAATTCGCCGTACTATTGGAACAAGCACGAACAAACGAAGCGAACCATGCAGGGTGAATGGCTTAAGACCGGCGACACCTATTATTGCGACGGCGAAGGTTATTATTGGTATTGCGGGCGTTCTGACGACATGATGAAGGTCGGTGGGCTCTGGGTCTCGCCGATAGAAATTGAAAACACCTTGATGGAACACCCTGCAGTTCTCGAGTCGGGGGTGATCGGCGATACCGATGCCGACGGCTTATTGAAGCCCAAGGCATTCGTGCTGCTGAAGAGCGAGTTTAAACCCAGTCCCGAACTTCGCCTCGAATTGCAGAATCATGTAAAGAGCAAATTGGCCCCTTACAAATATCCGCGCTGGGTAGAGTTCGTCGAGGACTTGCCGAAAACCGTCACCGGAAAAATTCAAAGATTCCGCTTGCGCAGCAGATCCTGATCATTGGCAGCGCGCGATCCAATCATCCGTCCACGAGATTCCGAAGGAGTGATCAATGGCAGTCAACATCAAAGAGATGAAAGAAAAACTTGCCTACTCGTGCAACATTCTCGCAAATGAAGGTCATTGGGACAATATTCTCGGCCACGTCTCGGTTCGTATACCCGGCCAAAACCGTATTCTCATGAAGCCGCACAGCTTCGGCTTCGAAGAGATCCGACCGCAGCATCTTATCGTCGTCGATATTGAAACGGGGAAAAAAGTGGACGGCAAATACGAGCGGCACTCCGAAGTTTTTATTCATACCGAAATCATGAAGGCGCGTCGCGATGTGAACTGCGTCGTCCATTCGCACCCACCCTACGCCACCGCTTTTGGCGCGCTTGGGCAAAAACTCCGTCCCATCAGCCACGAAGGGAATATTTTCCACGAAGGTTTGCCGACCTTTGATTTCACGACGGCCTTGATTAGAACTCCGGAACTCGGCGTCGAGGTTGCCAAGAGCCTCGGCGATTGCCGCGGCGTGCTGATGAAAAACCACGGCTCTACGGTCGTTGGTGAGTCCATTGAAGTCGCAACGCTTTATGCAATCTTCCTGGAAAAAGCAGCGCGCATTCAACTTATGGCTACCGCGTCAGGCGATCCGTCCTGGACGAGCGATGAAGAAGCAGCGGTAAAATACGAGCAAATCTACACGCCACACCGGCTCGAATCCATGTGGGATTACTTCGTTCGCCGGGCGAAGAAGTTCCGCACCGCCTTGCAGTAAAAGAAGCGGGTTGGTGTTTTCAGATTTCCGCAGCGCAGCTTGCATCGACTACCTCCCAGTTACCTTCTCGCAACTATTCGATTTACCCCTGGCGGCGGCAACAATGGTCCGAGTCCGTTGGCGAACCTATGGCAAAGGTAGTTCCGCACTTTCGGGGTTTGCCCGGCAAGAAGGGAAGGGATATGGTTCCCATCAATTCCAGAAACGGGAGGCTCGACCATGGCTGAAACAAATCCAAACTATGCGACTCCGAGCGCAATTCGATCCGTGACCTCTTATCCTGCCCGCCGCGGCTTTAAGCAAGGACCAGTGGACCCCTCGATTGATTATGTACTCGGCGTCGAAGACGCCATCGATATTCACTGCCACGCGCACGAAGGACAGCAAGACGCGCTCGGTGTCGCGAAGTTGGCGTCAAAGAGCCGCATGAAAGGCATTCTCTATAAAACAATTGTCGGCAGAAAGGATCCCGCCGGAACCGTCGCCGGAGTGCGGAGCGCGCTGGAGTCGTGGTGCACCGAAAGAAACTTAGCCCCAGCGCAGGTTTGGCCGGGAAGCTCTGTCACTCAAGGTTTTCTCTCGAAAATCGAACCTGCGTGGTCGGCTAAAATGCTCAAGGCGGGTGTCGTTGGCCTCTGGATGCCGAACAACACTTCGGCGAATACGCTCTCGATTGTTGGCGGTAAGCCGAGCGCCTGGGACAAAAACGCCGATCCCAATGCACACACCGAACCTCTACCCTGGTCCGATGCGCTCAAATATGGCCATTATTTGCTCGACGATAAGGGCCGGCTTTTACCCGAGATCGAAGAAATTTTTCGTCTGGCTCACGAGCACAACGCGGCGATCTTCTTTGGCCATCCGACTAAACCCGAGTTTCGCGCTCTAGCGGAATTCAGCCAGAAAATCGGCTTCAAAAAAGGAGTTGTCGATCATCCCTTCAGCCCGTTTGTCAATTTGACCATCGAAGAAATGACAGAGGCCGCCGCAGCGGGCTTGTGGCTCAACTTTACGTTCGATGAGTTATCACCACTGCTCGGCATAGACCCCGCCAATATGTACAAGGCGATCCGTACAGTGGGCCCCGAGCACTGCACGCTCTCTTCCGACGCCGGTGAGCCGCTATTTCCCAATTCGGTAGAATCGCTCCGCCTCCTGCGCGGCTACATGTCTGCATTCGGTTGCACGGCTGAGGAAATTTATACCATGTCCACGGCAAATCCTGCTTTCATTGTCGGTTTGGATCTCGCCAAATCAGAGCGCGCAAGCGCGGCTTAACGGCTGGATCTTCAAACACAAGCGCTCGCGCTGATAAAAAAGCGCCGATGATTTCCTCATCGGCGCTTTTGCGTTTCGGGGTTTTACAGCATTACTTGCCGCCAGTTTTTTTATCGAGTTCGGCAACAAACCGCATCTCTAGAAAATCGTCGGCCTTCACACTTCTTGCAGATGGATCCTTTTCCGCGATATCCGCAAGCACAGCCTCCATTCCTTTTCGGCTGACGTAGGGCGGATATTCTAGGTATTCACGAAATTGATTGTAGGTATCCTCGGCGATGTCGGGTTCTTTTACCTTAAGCTGATTTTGGATCATTTTGAGGGCTGCCGACTTGTTGGTCTTAAACGTCTGCACGCCTTCGGCGTAGGCGCGCACCACACGGCGAACGCTTTCTTCGTTATTCCGTATGTAGCTCCGGCTTGTTCCTATTGCTACCGATACAAACTCCGGACCTTCCTTAGCCACGTTCATGAGCTCGATAAATCCGGCTTTTTTGGCTCTCGCGTTGGTTGGCGGCGACACCACGCCGGCGTCGATCTGGCCCGCCGAGAGGGCCGTGAAGATATTTGGCACTTCAAGCAATGGCAGCAGTTGATAATCAGCTGGACGCAAGCCCGCGGATCCAAGAGCATAGAGCGCTGAGGTGTGAGTGGACGATCCGACCCGTGTGATACCGATTTTTTTGCCCTTCAAATCGACGATGCGCTTGATGTCGGGTTTCGCCATGAGCGAGAAAACTTGTCGATTTGTCGCTCCCGCGACCAGAGCTAAATTTGCACCTTTTAAGTTTGCCTGCGCGGCATTCGATCCATCCATAAATGAGAAGGCAATTTCACCGGCTAGGATCGCCTGAATACCTCTCGAGCTGGAAGGAATGTGAATCAGCTCAACATCCAGGCCATATTTTTTGAACAGCTTTTCCTGAGCTGCCATGAATATTCCGCTTTGTGCGCCCGTTACCGCTGTCCAATTGATACGCACAGGGTTTTGCGCCCAAACCGCTCCGGAGAATAAGGCAAGAAAAAATATTCCTGTCACCAGTTGTGAGACACGTTGTGCCATACTGACTCCTTTATTCGACGGCGCTTCACATTCATAAGCCTGCAGAAGCCTACCAATTCATCCGGTTAATTCAACGGGTTGGTTTGACTACCGAACCGTGCTAAGGACAGCCCATGAGCAGCAAACTTCATCTGACTTTCGCTACGGGAGATTACGAAAGTATTCGCGCGCTGAAAGAAGGTAGCGTCCGACCCGACGGTATTGAGCTTACGGTTCTCACTGATATGACGTCCGATACTCGCCATTGGCGCATGTTGCGCAACCGCGAGTTCGACATTGCTGAGCTCTCGATGTCGAACTACCTCATGGCGAAATATACCGGGCTACCGTTTACTGCAATTCCGGTGTTTTTGCATCGCCGTTTTCGCCATGGATTTATTTTTTTAAACACGAACAAAGGTATCAAGAAACCGGCAGACCTAATCGGCAGGAGAGTCGGTCTCAGAAATTTTCAGGCGACCGCAAACCTATGGATTCGCGGCATCTTGGAGCACGAGCACGGACTGCCTCACCGCAGCGTCCACTGGCTCAAGCAAGATGAGGAGGAAGTCGATTGGACGCCGCCAGCGGATCTTGATATTCAGCGCATCGCCCCGGGTAAAAGCGTAGAGAAGATGCTAATGGAAGGGGAGCTTGATGCGCTCATCCACCCAGAGATCATTCAACCGATCCTCGCCAAAGATCAAAGAGTGAACCGGCTTTTTCCGAATTACCGGGATCTCGAGATCGATTACTACAAACGCACGGGAATTTTTCCGATCATGCATACCACCGCAATCAAACAGGAGATCGTGGATAAAAATCCCTGGGTCGCAATCAATCTGATGCAAGCGTTCGAAGAATCGAAAAAAGCCGCTTATAAGCGCATGGAAAACCCGCGCATTGTTCCACTCGCCTGGTTTCGCTCTTTTCTCGAAGAGCAGGAAGAACTATTAGGTCATGACCCGTGGGTGTACGGTCTCGGCGAAATTAATAGAAATGTCTTGGAGACTCTGATGCAATACTCAAGGGAACAAGGTCTTTTAGGCCGCAAAATGTCTCTCGAAGAGCTTTTTATCAACACACAGGCGCATTCATGACCATGGAAGTTGCTATTATCGCCGGCGTTGGGCCGGGAACCGGGGGCGCTTTGGCGCGAGCGTTTGCCAATCAGGGCTACGCCGTTGGACTCCTCTCCCGCCGAGCTGAATCAAGTGCTCCGATAGCAGAGGAGATCCGAGCACGCGGGGGCAAAGCGCTTGTCGTCCCCTGCGATGTTACTGTTCGCCAAAACGTGCAAGCCGCCGTCGGAGAAATTCGTCGCCAGCTTGGCGTAATCACCGCTTTGGCTCACAACGCCAGCGGCTACGGGCGTGGCCGGTTTCTTGAGATGGATCCGGAGCAGGTCCGGGCATCCTTCGATGCCAATGTCATGGCAGCGGTTTACTTAGCACAAGCTGTCATCCCTGAGATGCTGACTGCCGGGCACGGTTTCATTTCGCTGACCGGGGCCACCGCTGCACTTCGCGGCCGCGCTGGATTTGCTCCCCTGGCAATCGGTAAGGCTGGGCTACGGATGCTCGGGCAAGCGCTTGCGCGTGAGTTTCATCCGAAAGGCATTCATGTCGTGCACATCATCGTTGATGGTCAGATCGACACGCCGCGGCTTCGTTCGAGAGAGCCCGATCGCACACGTGAAAGCGTAATTCCCCCGGACGCCATTGCCGCTACCGTCATCAATTGCTTGAAACAACCACCGACCGCCTGGTCACAAGAAATCGATATCCGACCCGCCGTCGAGAGTTTTTGAGGCCTCCTGCGGCATTGATCTTCCCGTGCCGTTGGCATAAATTTTTGACTGCTAAGGTACCCAGTGATCTGGGGTCGGGAAGGGAGGATCTATGTTCGGTAAGGGAGTTTTTCAAGAAGAAGAGAATTTACTCAGGAACATCATTCGCAGTATAGATAAGAGAGTCGATTATTCGGCAAAAGAGGGGGAAGGCTCCCGTTTCACCGTGCATCTCAAACTTCGCGCAAATGAGGATGATGTAGTGCTGGACCTGGAAGATCTTAAGGCCGCGAAAACTGATATGGTAAAGCGCCATCAGATCCGCCAAAAGATCAAAGCCAGAACTGACCACCTCGACAAATCTCGTTATGAAGACGATATTCTCGGCCTCAAGTCAGCACGTCTGCTAAAAGCATCGCCAAAACCGGAGCCCATGATGCAGCGCGGTGGGTTTGGCCGGGGGCCAAGGCGTTAGAGCGTTTGCAAGCAACAGCATCATAACAGCTATCCCGCAGAGCCGAGCTATGGATAAGGCACATGTGATTCGTCAGGCACTCAGTCAGTCCGGACAAATAATCATGCCTGGCGTTTATGACGCGCTGAGCGCAAAAATCGCCGCGCGTTCTGGCTTCGAGGTTATTTTCATTACCGGCTATAGCCTCTCGGCAACGCTTTTGGGCGAACCCGATTTCGGTTTGTTGACTCAGACTGAAGTAATCGCGGCTGCCCAAAGAATCTGCTCGGTGGTAGAGACGCCTGTCATCGTCGACGCGGACACCGGCTACGGGAATGCTATCAACGTTATTCGAACGGTTCGGGATCTTATTGGCGCCGGTGCCGCCGGCATGTTCCTGGAAGATCAGGTATGGCCAAAACGCTGTGGCCATATGAAAGGCAAGCAGGTCATCCCGCTCGACGAACAATTGAAGAAGCTCAAAGCGGCGGTTGAAGCAAGACAGAATCGGGACTTTTTTATTGTTGCACGCACCGACTCGCGGCAGGCTTTGGGTTTAAACGCAGCGATCGAACGCGGGATCGCATTTAAAGAAGCTGGCGCTGATGCAGTTTTCATCGAAGCACCAGAATCGAAAGACGAAATGAAAGAGATTTCGAGGCAGGTTCCCGGACCGTTGGTCGCGAATATGCTCGAGCGCGGCGTGACTCCGCTCATGGGACCTAACGAGCTAAAAGAACTAGGTTTCGATCTGGTTGTCTGGCCTCTCGCGCCGCTCTACTCCGTCGCCAAATCATTGACGGAAGTCTACACCACACTCAGACGGGATGGCTCGACGCTGGCAATCCTCGATCGCTTAATGCCTTTTGATGATTTTAATCGAGTTGTTGGTTTAGATGAGAAATATGCTTTAGATGCTAAGTACCGAAATTAGCACCGAGTCTCGGTTTTCTTAAAGACGCATCGGCATCAGAACGTAAAGATAACTCTCGAGCCCGACCTTACGGATGATGCTCGGGCTGAGTTCGTCCTTCAACTCGATACTGATTTCCCCTTCCCCGGTCAGCACACCCAAGACATCGAGCAAATAACGGGCATTGAATCCTATCGATAGCGGTTTGCCTTTGTATTCCGCCTCGATCTCCTCCACCGCTTCGCCCAGATCGGGATTGTTCGCCGAAATGGAAACTTTGCCATCGGAGAATTCCATCTTGACGCCTTTGTATCGTTCGCTGGATAGAATCGAAACGCGCCGCAGTGCCTGCAATAGTTCATCATGCTCCAGTTTGGCGACATTCGGATTTCCCTGTGGGATGACCTTGGTGTAATCGGGAAAATCGCCGTCGATCAAGCGCATGAAAAGCTCAATTTTTTCCTTCGTAACAAGGGCCATATTGTCCTTGAAGCCCAAAGACACAACTCCGTCATCACCTGCTTCCAGCAGCTTTTTGAGTTCCGATAACCCTTTTCTCGGTAAAATGACTCCTTTGCTCAGGCCAAGAGAACCGACCGAGGCTTCTTCAAAAGCCAACCGATGACCATCGGTTGCCACCATCCTGAGCTTACCGCCTTCGCCCTGCTCTACAAAAACACCATTTAGGCTGTAGCGGGTTTCATCCGTCGAAACCGAAAAAATGGTCCGTTCTATCATTTCATGAATCGTCGAAGCCGGCGTGGTGGACAATGCCTTGCCATCAATTTTCGGAAATTGCGGAAACTCCTTTGCCTCCATGCCGACGATTTTGAAAACCGATTTTCCGCTGCGCACCTCCACCCAATCATTTTCTAAGCGTTTTATCTGCACCTGCTGATTTGGAACTTCCCGAATGATTTCATAAATCTTTTTGGCGTTAATAGTGACCGTTCCATCTTTGCCGATATCGCTTTCGACTTCGCCTCGTACTCCAACCTCGAGGTCCGTCGCGGTAATCCGAATCGATCCTCTTTGCGCCTCAACCAGAACATTGGCGAGAATCGGCATAGTGTTGCGTCGCTCGACAATGCTTTGAGTCCAATAAAGCGTGGCGAGAAGGCTGTCCCGCTTGGCTTTAAATTCCATACTTCCTCCCGGTCACTTCGGCTTCTCTCTCTATATATATAAATTAGAGTCGTAATAGTAGTGCCTGTGAACAAGTGCAAAACCCAGTTTTGGACAAGGAAATCAGGCAGGTAGGTTGTGGGTTGTCGATGCTCGCGAAACGCGTTCTTAGGGGTGGCGCTTCAGCTCAGGTGATCGTCGACAGTCATTCACATCTTTGGCTGAGCTTAACCACAAGTTATTCACACTCTTTTTCTAATGTTCAAATTGCGTTCGAGCTTTTCGATCGTGGTTTGCATGTGCGGATCTTCTTTGATTTTTCTCTCGATCGTCTTGGAGGCATGAATGACCGTGGAGTGATCGCGCCCGCCAAATTTATCGCCAATGGCGGGAAAGGAAGTCTCAGTATATTTGCGGCAAAGATACATGGCGACTTGGCGCGGAAAGGCAATATTTTGTGTGCGCCGTTTGGCTTTGAGATCGGTGATCTTGAGATTGAAATAGTCGCAAATCGTTTTCTGAATGTTTTCGACCGTGATCTCCTGCTGGGCATTTTTTAGGGTATTGCGCAGAACATCTTTCGCGAGTTCTACTGTAATAGTCGCTTTGGTCAATGAGGAAAACGCGCCCAGGCGAGTAAGAGATCCTTCGAGCTCCCGGACGTTGGAGTCAATGTTCGAAGCGAGGAAAAACGCCACATCATGGGGCAGTTGAACACCCTCGTTTTCGGCTTTCTTCTGCAGAATGGCGACGCGGGTCTCCATATCCGGCGGCTGGATGTCGGCGATCAAACCCCACTCGAAACGGTTTCTTAAACGATCTTCAATTCCAGGGATTTCTTTCGGGAATTTATCTGAAGTAATGACAATTTGCTTGTGCGACTCGTAAAGTGAATTGAATGTGTGAAAGAACTCCTCCTGAGTACGCTCTTTCCCGGCGATAAATTGGACGTCATCGAGGATAAGAATATCGACGTTTCTGAATTTCTTCTTGAATTCGTCCATTTTGTCTCGCCGAAGGGATCCGATAAGCTCGTTCATAAATGATTCTGAGCTTAGATAGACAACTTTTAGACCCTGCCGGTGTGATGCTGACTGGTGACCGATTGCATTGACGAGATGGGTCTTGCCTAAACCGACACCGCCGTAAATGAACAAAGGGTTATAATGCTCACCCGGTTGGTTTGCGACGGCGACACATGCCGCGTGAGCAAATTGATTGCTCGCCCCTACAACGAAGTTTTGAAAGGTATACTTCGGAATGAGATTGTTATTAGGTCTCTGTACTCGCTCGCGCTCGTCTCGCTTCGAGCCCTTTTCAGCGTTCGTCTGCCGATTGGCCTTTTCATTAATTTCAAAAACAACTTTGATCTCGTGTTTTGCGAGCATGCACAGGATATCTTGGATTTGTGCCAGGTAATGTTCAGTCAACCAGTCCCGAAAGAACTTGTTGGGCACATCCAGACAAATTTCATTTTTATTTCGTGAGACAAAGCCGATCGGTTTAATCCAGGTCTCGTAATTCTGCCTGTCGATCCGTTCTTTGATCTCCGCAAGCGTCTGCGACCACAGCTCTGGCATAAAATTCACACTAAGGCCTTGAAAGCCTGATAAGAAATGACCAAATAGTTACAAACAAAGTTATCCACAGGTGTTGATAACCCGGGCAGCACTGCGGAGAAGTAAAAACCAAGAACAAGCGCCGTCCAGGATCGAGAAAAGAAATTTGTAGCAACACGAGTTGAAAATAGTTCTGCCGCCGGGCACTAGCGTAGCTCATTTTCCTCGTGCTTTCTCGCAAACCCGATAAAAAATTTTCGCGCTGGAGAATCAGGAAAAATTTTAAATAGTCCTTTTCAAATTTCTTTGCAACAAAAAAAGCACATCGAAATTTTTTTTCTGTGACGATTTTTTTCTTGACACCTTGCGCCACGAGTGTTAGCGACGCAAACCCCAACCATGACAGCAAAGCTAAAAATTTTTCGCCGCGCAGAGCGTAGAATTCCCGGCGGTGTAAACAGTCCCGTACGAGCATGGAAATTGGTCGGCGGCGTGCCGCTTTTTATCGCGCGCGGTAAAGGCAGCTATATTTTTGACGTTAGCGGGAAGCGCTATATCGACTTCGTCGGCTCGTGGGGGCCGCTGATTCTCGGTCACGCTCACCCGCAAGTCGTCCAGGTTATTCAACGGCGAGTGCTGCAGGGGTTTACCTTTGGCGCGCCCACGATACTGGAGGTCGAGCTCGCCGAAGCTGTTGCAGCCGCTGTCCCATCCATTGACAAGCTCCGTCTGGTAAGTTCAGGCACAGAAGCGACCATGAGCGCGATCAGACTCGCGCGCGCCTTCACCGGCCGAAGCAAAATAATTAAGTTTGACGGCTGTTATCATGGCCATTCCGATGGCTTGCTCGTCAAAGCCGGTTCCGGGCTAGCGACGCTAAGCTTGCCGGAAAGCGCCGGTGTTCCGCGCGCCTTCGCCCGCGAAACGCTGACAGCTACATACAACGATAGTCAGTCACTACAAAAGATTTTTGCTCGCTACAAAAATGAGATTGCTGCGATCATCGTTGAGCCTATTTGCGGGAATATGGGCGTGATTAAACCGGCGCCCGGTTTTCTTGCGAATTTGCGCCAGATCACGCGTCAGCATGGTGCGTTGCTGATTTTTGATGAGGTCATCACGGGATTTCGTGTCGCATACGGCGGTGCGCAAGCGCTTTACGAAGTCCGTCCGGATTTGACCTGTTTGGGAAAGATTCTCGGCGGCGGTTTGCCGCTCGCAGCCTTCGGGGGCCGCAGTGAAATAATGGATCTGCTTGCTCCCGTGGGGCCGGTTTACCAGGCGGGAACGCTTTCGGGAAATCCATTGGCGGTGGCAGCAGGATTAGCCACAATCAAGTTGCTCAGCCGCCCCGGTACATACGAAAAACTCGAAGCGCAGGGTCGGTACCTTGAGGAAGGCATGCGTGAGATTATTGCCGCCTCGCCGGTCCATGCGACGATCAATCGGGTCGGGTCAATGATGACCATATTTTTCGGAATCGACCGGGTGAGCCACCCCGATGAGGCTCGCCAGTGCGACCGGGCAAGGTTCAGGAAGTTTTTCCACGCCATGCTCGATCACGGTATCTACCTTCCGCCAGCGCCGTTTGAAGCTATGTTTGTTTCGCTCGCCCATTCAAAGGACGATTTGGTGAAATATCTCAAGGCATTCGAGCAATGGGTGAGGCGAATTAGTGGTTGAACGTCCCGAACCTTCGTGCTAGAAAACCAGCCCAGTGGGAAAAGTTGGGGGCCGCCCCAATCGTCGGCAGAGCAATTCATCTTCCTTCCTGCAAAGAGCAGGTTTATATTTGGGGGTAGCGTTCGAACTGCCAGGCACGATCCTGGGCGGCCTCGTAATCGGATATTTTGCGGACCAGTATTTCAACACGTCGCCCTGGTTGCTGATCGCGTGCACATTGCTTTCATTCGCCGGGGCCTTTTTTAGGTTGATGCAGTGGGTCAAATTTTTTTCTGCCGAACGCGATGGAACTGACCGCGAACAAAACGATACTGCGCATTGAGACATGGCACGGGCTGATGCTTGCGGCGCTGTTTGTTGCTATGTGGAGGAGCAAGGTTTTGGATCCGATGGCGATCTTAATCGGCGGCGTATTCATGGGCCTAAATTTTCTGCTACTAGGCTATGGAGTCGCCTCGCTGATTACACCGCTGGCTAGCCGTGGCCGTATCAAAACCGGGATCGGGCTATTGGTGCTCAAAATCATTATTTTTTTGGGTGTGTTATCGACGCTTTTCTTCCGCGTCAATATCGATCCCATATCCTTTGCGGTGGGGTTCTCGACCCTACTGGTTGCCATTGTCTTCGAGACAGTTCGTGCAACGGTCAAATCGGGAATTTAAAAAATGGAACATCCGTTCACCTGGTTTAATTTGCTGCCGGCCGGCTTACAACATGCATTTGGCGATCACACTTTCTTTGCGGTGATCGCCGGTATTCTGCTGATCCTGTTCGCCCTCGCCGCGCGCAGGGCTTTGGCCAAAGCACAGGATCCAGCAGTTCCGGCCGCTGAGCTCGGCTCGCAAAATATCGCCGAGCTAGTGATTCAATTGATCGTAAGTCAAAGTGACCAGATCATCGGTCCCGGCGGACGGAAATACGTTCCGTTCTTCGGTACTTTTTTCTTTTTCATTTTGCTGAGCAATTTACTCGGCCTAGTACCAGGTTTTGCGCCCCCAACAGGCAACCTCAATACTACCGTCGGGCTCGCTTTATGTTCTTTCATCGGCTACAACATAATCGGCATCCGGGAACAGGGAATGGCGTACTTCAAGCACTTCATTGGTCCCATGACCAGTCTTCCCGGACAGAGCTTTGTAGCTAAACTGGCATTTGCGCCTCTGATGCTGGTTTCCATTTGTTTTTTCTTGATTCTCGAGCTCTTCTCACACGGATTTCGGCCCGTCTCGCTCTCTTTGCGTCTTTTCGGCAACATGATGGGCGATCACGAGGTAATCGGAGCGTTTATCGGCTTAACCAAGGTAATTGTTCCGGTGGCGTTTTACGCCATGGGAACTCTGGTTTCGATCATCCAGGCGTTTGTTTTCACGCTTTTGAGCATGATTTATGTCGCTTTGGCGATCAGCCACGGCGGACATGACGAAGAACACGGTCAGGAATCCCACCAAGGACATCATTAAGCGATTTAGCCGCTCGGAGAGGATGATGATAGAGGTGTGGTAGGCAAGGAATCGCTGGAAAGGAGAGACGAGATGAAAAAGCTGCTTGCGTTTGTGACCGCGCTGTTCACCGGCATCTTTGCCACGGGTTTGGCTATGGCTGCCGAAGGTGCGGCCGCAGGTGCTGACTCGAAGGGCGCCGCAATTGCGATCGCGGCCGGGATTGCTGTTGCAATTGCCGCTTTTGGCGCCGCTTTTGGGCAGGGACGCGTCGGTGCCGCCGCAATGGAAAGTATTGGACGCAATCCGAACGCTGCCGATCGGCTTTTCTTGCCGCTGGTTTTAACGCTAGCGCTGCTCGAGGCTTTAGCTCTTTATGGCTTCGTTATTGCCATTATCTTGAGCGGTAAGATCTAATTGACAGCACAGGTCCGAGTCAAAAAGGACGGGAGGAAATCTTCCCGTCCTTTTTTATCGCCCTGGCAACTCGACTTTGTGGAGATGGACTTGAGTGTAGCGGAGTAGCTCCTCAAGCGTGTGGAGCTTATAGGGTTTTTCGTAATAGATCTCTTTAAGTCCCGTGTTCACCAAGACTTTCAGGCAGTGAATACAGGGCGTATGTGTAATATAGATTGCCCCCTCTTTAATGCTGGCGCCATTTTTCGCTGCCTGTGCAATCGCGTTCATTTCCGCGTGAATCGTGCGAAAACAGTTCTGTTCGGTCTCGCCATTGGGAGTTTTTGATTCGTAAATCAAGCATCCCACATCCGTACAGTGCGGCATACCGGCGGGCGCGCCGTTGTAACCGGTGGCGAGAATATTTTTGTCCCGCACAATGACGGCCCCGACCTTGGCGCGGGTGCAGGTGGAACGCTCTGCCACCTGTTGCGTGATAGTCATAAAATATTGATCCCAACTCAAACGCTCGCTCATCAAAAACCTCCTTGGAGATTTAAAAACAGCTGCTTACAACAACTTTGTCCCCTACCTTGGCAGCGCACCTTTGCTGGGCATTTCCGTTATACTGAGCGATTTCAAGCATGCCCCAACTATTTACCACCGCAGCGAGTTTAGAAGATTCTGCCGAGTCGTAGCTTGACACCAGCTTTTGTATTCTCGTGGAACCTAAGGTTATGTTGATGTCGTTACGCGGCAATCCTGTGAGATCGTGCTCGTGGATGTTGGTAAACAGATTGCCATAGCCATCGATGTAGATGATTTCCCCCATCAGCCCGGTTGGGTGACGGACGACTTCGGGGACGTGGAGCTCGATGAAGCTCGACGATCGGCTGCCAAACGCGTGAATGGGAACACCTCGTGAAAGGTGTGCTGCAGCTGGGGCAAAAATATCGCGCCCGTGAAACGTGGTGCCGGTTGGCTGCAGAAAGTACTCGGAATTAGTCAGCTCGATGATCAGCTTCGGTTTGTTCATCACCGCCAAGCTCAGGACTCCGTTGTCCGGCCCAATGAAGTAGTTCCCGGCACACTCGATCAACAACGGCCGCCGGCTGCCGCCTACTCCGGGGTCGACCACGACAACGTGAATCGCGCCGACGCTGAAATAAGGGACTGAATGGCGCAGCGTCAGCGCCCCCGCCATGACGTCCTGAGAAGGAACACCATGCGTAAGATCAATCACCTGCACGTCCGGATTAATTCGGCTGATCACGCCTTTCATGATACCGGCGAAGGAATCGCGATAGCCGAAGTCGGTCGTTAAAGTGATCAGCATAAACTCACGCAAGGACAGTTTTAGTGTAGTAAGAAACCGTTTTATACGCAAAGAAGAGCAATACAATGTCTCCCATCGTCGGTCTTCCTACACAGTCGCCGGCGGGTTATAAGCAATATGAGCTTCGGTTCGTTATGCTCCTAGGAGTTCGTAATTCAGGTCCTTCGGCCATTACGGCATAAAAACTACGCGCTTTTTGGCAGTAGCGATTTTATCGCCTCAATCGGCCAGTTTGTCAGAGAGATCGCGCTTTACTGGTTGGTCTACGAGATCACTGGATCCGCGATGGCTCTCGGCATTCTCGCGCTCTGTGAGGCAACGCCACGCCTCGTATTGAGCGTTCTCGGTGGCGTCATTGTCGATCGTTACGATCGATTGCGTTTGCTCACAGCCATACAATTCCTATGTGTCGTGCCGGTTTTTGCAATGGTGGCTCTGTACTTTTTCGGCGCGCTCAAGTTTTGGCATATCGCGATACTTGAAACGGTTCTTTCCATCACCCGGAGCATGAATCCGACCGCCGGTCAGTCGCTGTTGCATGACTTGGTGCCGCAAGAGGAGCTTATGAATACCGTGGCGCTGTATTCATTGGGCTTCAATTTCGCGCGCATCGTCGGACCATCCCTGGGAGGCGTGCTGGTCCTCTGGATTGGTGTCGGTGGTTGCTTGATATTTTATGGCGTTGCGCTGCTCATCTCGGGATTTGAACTACTTCCGATCCGACTAGCGGTTGAACCCAAAGGCAAAGTCTCGGCCCATTGGGTTCAAGAGATTAAAGAAGGTTTGGATTTCATCCGGTCCTCGCCCCTGGTACTTTCGAGCACTCTGGCAGCCTACGCGCTGAGTATGTTTGTCGGCACCTATCAACGGTTTTTGCCGATTTTTGCCAAGGATATTCTCAAAACCGGACCAGAGGGTTTGGGCGCGCTAACCGCTGCCTCCGGCGTGGGCGCCGTTTTATCGCTGATTTTTTTGGATGCAGTAGGTCGCCGCTGGGGCCGTGAGACACTCCTTTGGTTCAGCTCAAAGATCACCCCATTACTCCTCATTCTGTTTTGCTTATCTGGCACTTTGTGGATTTCGGTTGTGCTGATGGCACTACTTGGCGCGGCGCAGATCCTTTTCCGCACCGTGAGTCGATTGATCATTCAGGTGGAGGCGCCGCGGGATTTGATCGGGCGGGTGATGAGCGTCTTCCTGATGGACCAGGGTATGCGCTCGGTGGGTTCGATGATCATGGGCGCGTTCGCGACAATTTTCGGTGCCGCCTTGGGGCTTTCGCTGTGCTCGGTCGTGTCGATTGGCATTACCACCTTGACCTTTTACCGATCGATTGGCTGGCCGAATGGGGTGGGCGTCGGCGCCTTGAACCGCACCGCATCGAAATCGGAGTCGAGCCTATAACTCTTCCAACACTGCGCCAAACAGAAGCGGCACCATAATTTCCATGTGCCCGGTGATCTGATACCCCTTGCCGGTTTGTAACGTGGGCCGACTCACTACATTTGTGAGCGGCCGATAGTGTTGCAGAAAATCAAGATTGACCGTGGTCAAATTCTCTACGGAATTGCCTAGATTGCGAGCCAGGCTCACTGCTTTCAAAAATACTTCCGGTAGTATCACTGCCGAGCCGAAATTTAGATACACGCCACCGCCGAGAGTCGCAACAACCGAGGTAAGGGTGCGAAAGTCGCGCAGGCTGCAATCGCCAAGCGCTTTGCCATCGGCCTTCGGATGCATATGAATGATGTCCGTGCCGATCGCAATGTGGCAAGTCACCGGGATGCCCAGTCGTGAAGCTGTGGCGAGAATGCTGAGTCTACGATATGGAAGATGATTTTTTACAATCGCATTGCCCACCGCCGCACCGACGCCAAGGTCTAGCCTTGTCCCTTCGATAATAGCGGCATTGATGAATGCGCCGGTCTCTTCGCCCATACCAAAGCTGCCATCCTTCAAACTGGCAGCTACATCTTCCGACGTCTCACCCATATACGCGAGCTCGAAATCATGGATGATACCAGCGCCGTTCAGCGCCAGTGCATCGATGATGCCTCGCTCCATGAAATCGATAATGAGCGGACTCAAGCCGACCTTGATCGGATGGGCACCCATACCCAGCAAGACCGTTTTTCTCTTGCGATGACAGTCGGCAATTTTTGCCGCAATCGATTTCAGATTCTGCGCCGCGAGAATATTCGGCAAACCGCGGACAAAAGACCGAAGGGTTACACCCTTGGCGATTTTTTTGCCTAATAGGGAGGTTTGAACTTTGCTGAAACGCTTGGTGACGGGATAAGTGCGAACTTTCGAAAAATCCAGTGGTTTGAAATTCTTACGTGCCATTCTGCGGGTGGGTCAAACACCCGGAAAAAGTTTTTGGTCGACGATCTCGCAGATGACATGGCCGACGAGAATATGAGTCTCCTGTATACGCGGGCTGTTCTTGCCTTCTGCTACGCGGAGCATGTAATCGACTTTGCCCATCATTTTACCGCCGCTCCCGCCTGTCAAACCGATCGTGGAAATCCCGATTGTTTGGCATGCATCGAGCGCTTTAAGCACATTGGGTGAATTACCGCTTGTGGAAATCGCCACGGCAACATCGCCGGCTTTCCCCAATGCCAGAATTTGTTTCGCAAAAACCTGGTCATAGTCGTAGTCGTTGGCGATGGCTGTAAGCGCTGAAGTGTCGGTTGTCAAAGCGAGGGCGGGTAGCGGTGGACGTTCGAGCAGATATCGATTGGTGAACTCCGCAGCGATGTGTTGAGCGTCCGCGGCGCTCCCGCCGTTGCCGAGGAGCAGCAGCTTGTTGCCGTTTTTAAATGCAGCAACAATCAAATTGATCACCTGCGTCAGGATTTCGAGATTGTCGCGAAGGAAAGCTTGCTTTACCCGAATGCTTTCGTCGAACGCTTTGAGAATTTTGTCCTTCATCGAACCTTCAGGGGTTGGAGATCCGGGGCACACCGTCTCTGTAGCACACGGCCCGGCGGTATAAAAGGTACTAAGAACGATAAAAGCGAATAACAGCTTTTACGACGATTTCTTGCTGCTGGATCGTTAATTCTGGATAAAGGGGCAATGCCAAGACCTGGTCCGCCAGCAGCTCGGCGTTCGGAAATTCGCCTTTTTTGTAACCCAGATATGCAAAACACTTCTGTAAGTGTAGCGGCAAGGGGTAATAGGTTTCGCTTTGAATCCCATCACGTCCGAGAAACTGCTTGAGTTCGTCTCGGCGCTCGGCGCGAACGACGTAGTTATTGAACACGTGGGAACGGTCCGTGCTCAGCTCCGGAATTCCCATCAAACCGTTTCCGATCAAACCGCTCTCCTGAAACAACCTGTGATACGCCTGCGCTTTCTCGATTCTACCTTGGCACCATTGTTCTAAAAAGCGCTGCTTTATCGACAGTACGGCGGCTTGCAGAGAATCGAGCCGGGAATTGATGCCCATTAGTTCGTGAAAATATTTGCTGCGCTCGCCATGCATTCGGAGCATTTTGATGTTTTCCGCGAGCAATGGGTCCTGAGTTGTGACTAAGCCGCCGTCGCCGAAAGCGCCTAAGGTTTTGCTCGGGAAAAAAGAAAAACAACCGAGATCACCAATAGCGCCGGCGAACCGCTCCTCACCCGCAACCGACGTTCTTGCGCCGCACGCTTGAGCTACGTCCTCGATGATCTTGAACCGATATTGTCGCGCAAGTACGATGAGCTCATGCATTGCGCAGCATCGACCGAACAAATGAACCGGCAAAACCGCTTGGATTTTGAGCCCCGTGTTTTTATCGACAGTCTGGTGGTTCTGCGTGTCAACTCGCTGCACTAGAAACTCGCTGAGACGGTCAACAGAAGTGAGACAGGTATCCATGTCGACATCGACAAATAGCGGTCGAGCTCCGACTCGGATTATGGAAGAAACCGTGGAGAAAAAAGTGAACGGCGTGGTAATGACCGCATCACCGGGACCGACGCCAAGCGCCATCAGCGCGAGCAAAAGCGCATCACTGCCAGAGGCAACACCGATACTGAATCGACATTGGAGGTAGTTAGCCATCTGCGCTTCGAAATGGTCAACGGCCGGACCCAAAATGAATTGTTGGGTTTCATTTACATCGTCGATCGCCTGGCGTACTTCGTCGCGAAGGGTGCTGTATTGCGCGCGCAGATCAACGATGGGAATTTTAAACAAGGCGGGACTAGACACTGGTTTTGATTGACGGTGACTGGCCTTTCAGCGTATTTTCCGCCACTTCCGCAAGCAACTGATCGTGATCATGGTCGAGGGCAAAGACTCGAAATTGGACAACTTTGGAAGGAATGAATTCGAACAGCTCCGTCAACGTTTCTTTAGTGATTTCGCCCGTGGATGGGTCGAAGATATGAATCTGCTTTTTGCCCATGGCGAAGGGGTTTTCCGGGCGCGGGTCTTGAGTCGCCATGTCGACGCGGAAAATCAACTGGCGCTCTGTCGGCGGCAGCGCGCGGCGTATACGTTTTTCCCAGTCGCTGTCTTGGATCAAAGCCACCCCATAACTTAGCTCATTGAGCGATAGCGTGCGATCATAGGCCATTTTCCATTTTACTTCGCGATGAAGCACCGTTTCCCACTCCTTGCCGAGCGCTTCGCGATCGCCTTTTTGGCGGCGCCAGCGCGAAACATCTTCGAGTAACGACCAGTCCGTCAAATAAAGGTATTCCTCCATATAGTCGAGGGGATTGCCAGGAAAAAGGTATTTCATCGTCTCGGGAAACATTTCCCGCAAATGTAAGTCGATGGCTCGCGTGGTGCGGTGGTAATAAACATTCGTGTAAAGGTAAAGCCGGGCGTTGAGAAAAGTCGTTAATGCGCCGTTGCCGGCTTTGTGGACGGTCAGTCCCTTTGGAGTAAAAAAGGTGTAGTAAATGAGCCGCTCGCGGTCGATAGGTCCTGGATGAACGCCGCACATGTAGGAATCCCGCGATACGTAGTCGAGGTTATCGAAAGTAAAAATACCACCGGTGAGGGGTTGTAAAAAGCGCACCCACTTGGGTTTGCGGTGATCTTCTTTGCCATTTTTTTTTATCGGGAACGCTACGTCTTCCGGGCGTAGTTCTTCTCCCGGAGCAAAGCCACCACTGGGGCTGCGCCGCAACTGGCTGATGATGTCACCCAAATGCTGTTGAATAATTGTCTGGCCAAGGTCTTCGTGCGTCAGATCATAGTTGCTGAGAAAATTGTCGTCAAAAAAATGACCGAAAGGCCCGTGACCGATATCATGTAAGAGCCCGGTCACGCGCATGTACTCCTCAATGAATGGCGCGGAAGGGCACTCATCGCCGAGAACTTTACGCAATGAGGGATAAAGATGCTTGCCAAATTCGCCGGCCAAATGCATGGCGCCGAGCGAGTGCTGGAAACGACTATGTTCAGCGGACGGATAAACCCAGCGGGCACTCTGCAGTTGATAGATATAGCGCAGGCGTTGCACCCAAGGCGAGTCGATCAACGCTTTTTCGGTAACTTCGCCCTTCTTTTCCGGTACGGTAAATTGAATGTAGCGATGAATAGGGTCGGCGATCAGTGCCGTCCCCTCATATTCATTATCGGTTACTGAAGTCACGAGTGTTGTTCCCGTTGGTCACAACTGAAAGAACAAGATTCGGCAAGTAAGGCCGCATATCCAGCTCGTCAAATTTCAAAAATTAAATGCGCGGTCCACTGATTGCCGGTTTTTTGCATGCGACTCTTGTGAGATGCAACGGCGGCAATTTCCTGTTGGATTTCGTGGCGATCGGGATCGATTTTCTCTCCTCGAACGTCGGCTTTGACGAGGGTATCCTTCACCTCACGAATGAGAAACTCTTTTAGCAAATAGCCGCTGCCTTGATAGAGATAAAGCAGCTCCCGGACCCAGTTAACCATCAAATCATCTCGGTCTGTTCCCTCGACTTCCAAAGGAATAGACTCCTTGCAGTCGATCTTTTGCACGTCCGTGACCATGACATCGAAAAGCGTGAGCGCCGAATTGGCAAAAAGATCCGCTTGTGAATTGCCAACAACTCTCACCGCCAATTCAGATTGGTGCTTGGTAATGCGATAATTCTTCTGATTTTCCATGATTATCGGTTTTGAGTTGAGGGCTGTTCGTGGGAGTTGCGCGAGATCCTAAGCTCGTTCCGACCCGTGAAATCGTCTTCCAAAATCTGCCGGATTTCCGGACGGGCATAACATTGAACACATGTAAGGACGTCAATAGGTTGGATCAATTTGCGGTATTTGAGCGGTGGCGCATCGGGTTTGCGAGTGACGAGAAATTCCCATTCAGTCTCGCCGGTATGGAGCAGGTAAAAGTCGACTTTGTAAGTCCTCTGAGTATGTACCGTACCGAAAACTTCTCTGCCGCAGTGAGAACACTGCATTTGACTGTTATTTATAGCCGGTTTATTAGGCTCGCCGCAAACCCCGCCCCGAAGCCATTGTCGATGTTGACCACAGTCACACCGGCCGCACAAGAATTGAGCATTCCTAGCAGTGCCGCGAGACCGTGAAAACTCGCGCCGTAGCCGATGCTGGTCGGCACCGCGATGACAGGTTTAGCGACCAGGCCGCCGACGACGCTGGGCAAAGCGCCTTCCATTCCGGCGACGACGATCAGCACGGAAGCAGCATCCAGACGAGCACGGTTCTCCAAAAGGCGGTGGATGCCGGCAACGCCGACATCGTACAGACGGTCGACTCGATTACCCATCATTTCTGAGGTGACAACCGCCTCTTCGGCGATGGAAATGTCAGAAGTGCCGGCGCAGACCACCAGCACAGTGCCTTTGCCGGTGATCCTGATTCGCTTCCTATACCAGGTCGCTGCTCGGGCCACAGGATGAAATCTCAGTCCAGCGCGCAAGCGCTTTAGCTGAGCGGCTTTCACAGAATCAAGCCGGGTGACGAGAACGTGATTTCCTTTCCGCCGTATCGCCTGGACGATCGCTGCGATCTGTTTGGCATCTTTGCCTTCGCCCATGACCACTTCGGGGAAACCCTGACGCAGTTCTCGATGATGATCGATTTTGGCAAAGCCGAGATCCTCGAAAGGCAAATGACGTAAACGGGCCATGGCCTCGGCGACGGTCACCTGGTTATCGCGTACGCGCTCCAACAAATCAGCTAACCACTCGAAGTCCATGATCAAGTCTAATGAACCACGCCCGTGACGCGACAAATTTTAGTGCCCCGAAAGGTTTCGTTCGCGAAATGATCGTGACCCCGGATCCGGAAGGGAATGGCGTGCCCTGATTTGTCAATAACGGCGATTCCTGTAGATTTCTGTGCACAAACGCCAATGCGCGTAATTGCCACACCGGCGCGCTCAGAAAGTTTTTCAATGCGCGTCCGATCTTGTGGCCGGCCGCAAAATAAAAGCTCGTAGTCTTCCCCGCCAGCTAATGCGGCGGCAGTTTCGTCGCGCTCGGCGATGGCTCGATACGCCGCCGAAAGCGGTAGTCGTTCCTCCGAGATCGTCGCGCCCACGGCGCTCGCTTTGCAAACATGCCCCAGGTCTTGCAATAGACCGTCGCTCACATCGATCATTGCGGTTGCGAGCCGGCTTCTTGCGAGGAGCAGGCCAAGAGCAAGTCTTGGCTCGGGCCGATGATGGCGCGCGATAAGCTTCGCAATAGCGCGTTTTTTTGACCCGCTCCGGCCGCCTTGCAGAACCTCGAGCCCGAGAGCCGCGTCGCCAAGTGTGCCGCTGACATAAATATCGTCTCCCGCTCGGGCGCCGTTTCGACGTACCGGCGCATACGGTGCGTAACCAATCACGCAAACAGAAACAATAAGCGTGACCGCAGCATTGGTGTCACCACCGACCAAAGCTACGCCCGTTCGGCGTGCCAGGGCTTGCAGGCCGCGGTAGAACGCGTCGATTTGTGTGCTATCCAAATCGGCCGGAAGCCCGAGGGACAAAATAACGTAGCTCGGCACGCCGCCCATTGCGGCAATATCACTGAGATTGACAGCTAGAGCTTTGTGACCAAGATCGAACAGAGAAGTCCAACGCAAGTCGAAGTGAATGCCCTCGATCAAAAGGTCCGCGGTTACCAGGGAGGAGTCTTTTGGGTTTATGATCCATGCGGCATCATCGCCGATGCCGATCCGGACGCCGCGCCCGGCAGGGGTCTTCTGACGAATTCTCTCGATGAGGCCGAATTCTCCGAGGCGGCTGAGTTTCATCGCGCGATGCGCTGAATTTCTGCGGGCAATGATCGCAGAAGGAACAGAGGTAAAGTCGAAATCTCAGCTAGGGTCTGATCGGAAGAGATCTTTCCCGCTGGCTTTTTCGCAGCGGTTTTGCCACTAGCTGCTGTCTGGGCAGAATTCCCTTGCCACGTTCCGTAGCGTTCGATTTGGTGCTGCCCTTACGCCGCTCCATCAAAGCGACGGATAAAACGTCGGACATGTTCTTGGCCAAGATCCAATTGAGCTTGCGTCGTAAGACTTTGGGAATTTCGTCAAGGTCTTTTTGATTCCGTTCGGGAACCACCAGCGTTTTGATGCCCGCCCGGAAGGCGGCCAAGGATTTTTCTTTAAGTCCACCGATCGGCAGGACTCGCCCGCGCAAGGTAATTTCGCCGGTCATCGCCACATCCCGGCTGACGGGCCGCCTGGTCAGAGCTGAAATCAGCGCGGTAGCCATGGTAATCCCGGCCGAAGGGCCATCCTTTGGAATCGCTCCCGCTGGGACATGAATATGAATATCCAGCTTCTGATAGAAGTCCGCTTCGATCCCCAACTCTTTGGCATGCGCGCGAGCATAGCTTACGGCGGCTTGAGCGGATTCCTTCATGACGTCGCCCAGTTGTCCTGTTAAAGTCAAATTACCCCGACCGCGCGACAGCGAAGCTTCGACGTACAGTATCTCTCCACCAGTACTGGTCCATGCCAATCCCGTGGCTACGCCGATTTCGTGGTGCTCCTGCTCAGCTTCGGGCAAGAACTTCGGCGCACCCAGAAAACCATGAATATTGGCGCGGTTCACTCGAGTCAGTTCAGTTTTGCCCTCGGCGACTTTGCGGGCCACCTTGCGGCAGATCGAAGCAATTTCGCGTTCCAAGTTTCTCAGGCCAGCTTCTTTGGTGTATTCCGCAATCACCCGCAGCACTGCATCGTCCGAGATCTCTAGGTGGCTCGAAGAAATGCCGTTATCAGTGAACTGGCGGGGAATGAGGTACTTGCGCGCAATCGCCAATTTTTCTTCGTTGGTATAGCCGGACAGTTGTATGACTTCCATGCGATCCGCTAGTGCTGCCGGGATCGGATCGAGCAAGTTGGCCGTGCAGATAAACAGCACATTGGAGAGATCGAACGGAACGTTCAAATAGTGATCACTGAAGGCATGATTCTGCTCGGGATCGAGTACTTCGAGCAGAGCCGCGGAGGGATCGCCGCGAAAATCAGCTCCTACTTTATCTATTTCATCAAGCATGAAAACCGGGTTGTTTGAACCCGCTTGTTTGATTCCCTGAATAACGCGTCCCGGCAGCGCGCCAACATAAGTGCGACGATGGCCGCGAATCTCCGCTTCATCACGGACGCCGCCAAGTGAAACGCGCACAAAGTTCCTTCCCAGCGAACGCGCGATGGATCGCCCTAAAGAAGTTTTACCAACCCCTGGAGGACCGACGAAACAGAGAATCGGGCCTTTAATTTTGCGCCGAAGCTTGTTCACCGCAAGGTATTCCAAAATACGCTCTTTTATTTTTTCAAGATCGTAATGATCCTCGTCGAGGACCTGTTTGGCCTTTTTGATATTCAGGTTGTCCTTGGTCCTCTTGCTCCATGGCAAATCCACGAGCCAATCCAGATAGGTTCGCACTAAGGATGCCTCCGAAGACTCCGGGTGCATCTGTTCGAGCCGGCGGAGTTGCTTATCGGCCTCGCGTTTGACGTCCAGTGGCATCTTGGCTTTTTCGATCTGTTTTTTTAGTTCGTTGAGCTCCTCCGCGCGTTCGTCGCCTTCGCCCAGTTCCTGTTGAATTTGCTTGAGCTGCTCCCTCAGGTAATAATCCCGCTGGGTCTTGCTCATTTCTTCCTTGGCTTGATTCTGGATGCGCGCCTGCATCGTTGAGAGCTCCAACTCCCGCGCAAGCAGCTCGTTGACCTTCTTCAACCGCTCGATAGGATCAAAAATTTCGAGAATCGCCTGGCTTTCTTCAATTTTGAGGCGCAAGTTTGACGCCACGAGATCGGCCAGTACGCCGGGATCACTGATGTTGTCCGTGACCATGACGATTTCGGGCGGCAGATTCTTAAGATTTAAAATCTGCTCGATTTTTTCTTTGGCAGTGCGCATCAGAGCTTCAACTTCGATCGGCACCTCCGCCAAAGTCGGCTCGATGACTTTTTTGATCTTTACTTCAAAGAACGGCCGCTCGCGCAAATAAGTGTCAACTTCGCCTTTCGACAATCCCTGGACCAGAATTTTCACGCGGCCGTCCGCGAGCTTCAGCATGCGCATGATCGACGCAATTGTGCCCACGCGGTGAATATCGGCCGGAGCCGGATTCTCCTCGGAAGAATTCATCTGTGAAACCAAGAAAATCAGCCGATCGCGACTTAACGCTTCTTCGACGGCACGAATCGAAACATCCCGACCGACGAAGAGCGGCAACATCATGTAAGGATAAATAACAATGTCGCGGATAGGCAGGAGCGGTAAAATCTCCGGAATTTCAACTTGGGAGGTTTTGTTCTCCGCGTTTTCAGATTTCCATTCAGCTTCGCTCATGATGGCTCCAATTCTCAGAGCACCTTAATCGTACTGACGCGATGAGGTCAACACAAATCCGTCTGCGCGCGACAAAGATCCGCGATGCCGGGAGTAGGCTCGAGCGCCGCCGGAGATCCCGACGGGCTCAGCCAAATAGTTCCTTCATCTTATCGAAGAAGCCCTTGGCCAGAGGATTGAGTTCTTCGCCGCCGAGCGCGGCAAATTCCTTTAACAACTCTTTTTGCTTGGCCGTCAGACGAGTTGGTATTTCGACGGTAACGCGAACATGTTGGTCACCCTGCTGAAAACCCTGAACGTCTTTTACCCCTTTGCTCTTCATGCGAAAAACTTTGCCGGACTGCGTGCCGGGGGGAATTTTCATTTTAACTTTGCCTTCGAGCGTAGGCACATCGATCTCAGCACCCAAGACCGCCTGGACGAAGCTGATGGGCACGTCACAGATAATGTCGAGATTGTCCCGCACGAAAATCGGATGTGGTTCCACATGGATCACGACGTAGAGATCACCGGGGACGCCGCCAGCAGGACCGGCTTCGCCTTCGGCACGTAGCTTTAACCGTGATCCAGTGTCGACTCCGGCGGGAATCCTTACGCTCAGCGTGTGCATATTCCGTACACGTCCCGCCCCCCCGCACGTTGTGCAGGGCTCCTTGATGACGGTCCCCTGACCGTGACATTGGCCACAGGTTCGGGAAACACTAAAAAATCCCTGCTGAAAACTCACCTGGCCGCGGCCCCGGCATGTGGGGCACGTTTGAGGTGCTGTCCCGGCTTTCGCGCCGGTGCCGCGGCAGCTGTCGCATACCCCATGGCGCGGAATTTTAATCTTTTTCTCGGTCCCTGAAACGGCTTCTTCGAACTTAAGCGTCAGATTGTAACGTAAATCGTCGCCCCGTGCGCGACCGCGTCGGCGTCCTCCGCCCCCGAAAAACTCGCCGAAGATATCGCCGAAAATGTCTTCGAAACCACCGGAGAAGTCGAAGCCCGGTCCGCCTTCACCAAAGGCTGCATGGCCGAACTGATCGTACTGCGCACGCTTATGCGGATCGGAAAGCACCGAATACGCTTCGGATACTTCCTTGAATTTTTCCTCTGCCTGCTTGTCGCCGGGGTTGCGGTCGGGGTGATGTTGCAGCGCGAGTTTGCGGTAAGCCTTCTTAATTTCTTCTTCCCCGGCATTGCGATTAATACCGAGCAACTCGTAATAGTCCTTCTTGCCGTTCAAGATCGACGATCCTTTGGGTTCCAAATATCTTTATGTATAAGCAAGAAAGCCCCTCTCCCGAGAAACGGGAGGAGGGGCTTTAGGGCCGGAAAAAGCGGTGTTCTTTCGCCGACTATTCTTTAACCTCAGTGAAGTCGGCGTCAACCACGTCATCTTTCTTTTTGCCGCCATCACCGCCGCTGCCGTCGGTTGCCGAGTTGTTTGTCGCCTGTTCCTGTGCAGACTGTTGTTGCGAAGAAGCCTTCGCATACATTGCTTCCGCTAATTTATGGGATGCCTGACTGAGCTGTTCCGCGGCTTTGCGCATCGCTTCCGCGTCTTGCCCGTCTAGCACCTCTTTGGCTCGTTTGAGCTCCGCTTCAATATTTGCTTTGACGTTAGCGTCGAGATCGCTGCCGTGTTCCTTTAATGACTTTTCCGTGGAATAAACCAGAGTGTCGAGATGATTACGAGCTTCCACCGTCTCCTTGCGCTTCTTATCGTCAGCGGCGTGAGCCTCAGCGTCGTGGACCATTTTCTTGATTTCCTCTTCGTTGAGCCCGCTCGACGCGGTGATCTTTATCGACTGTTCCTTTCCGGTGCCAAGATCCTTCGCCGCCACATGAACGATTCCATTGGCATCGATATCGAATGTGACTTCGACCTGCGGGACGCCGCGTGGCGCCATAGGAATTCCGACGAGATCAAACTGGCCGAGCAGTTTGTTGTCCGCCGCCATTTCCCGCTCTCCTTGGAAGACTCGGATTGAAACAGCAGATTGATTATCCTGCGCGGTGGAAAAAACCTGGCTTTTCTTCGTCGGAATCGTCGTATTGCGCTCAATCAGCTTCGTGAAGACGCCGCCAAGAGTTTCTATGCCGAGAGACAACGGCGTGACGTCCAGAAGCAATACGTCTTTGACTTCTCCTTTTAACACCGCGCCTTGGATCGCCGCACCAACCGCCACAACTTCGTCCGGATTAACCCCTTTGTGCGGCTCCTTGCCGAAAATTTTGCGGACCCGCTCTTGAACGGCCGGCATACGAGTCATGCCGCCGACCAAAATGACTTCATGAATGTCGCCCGCGCTAAGCCCGGCGTCTTTTAAAGCTTGCCGGCACGGCCCTTCCATTCGATCGATCAAATCGGCGCAAAGCGCTTCGAGCTTCGATCGCGTCAGTTTCATATTTAAGTGCTTCGGCCCCTGTTGGTCGGCAGTAATAAAGGGCAGGTTGATGTCGGTCTCCATTGATGAGGACAACTCGCACTTCGCCTTTTCCGCGGCCTCTTTCAGTCGCTGGAGCGCCATGCGATCTTTTCGCAAATCGATACCCTGGTCTTTTTTGAACTCGTCCGCGAGGTAATCAATAACCCGCTGGTCGAAATCTTCACCACCAAGGAAGGTATCACCATTGGTGGCTTTTACCTCAAAGACACCGTCGCCGAGCTCTAAAATAGAGATATCGAACGTACCGCCGCCAAGATCAAAGACGGCGATCTTTTCGTCCTTCTTTTTGTCTAACCCATAGGCAAGCGATGCCGCGGTAGGCTCGTTAATGATGCGCAATACGTTCAGGCCTGCGATGCGGCCGGCGTCTTTGGTCGCCTGACGTTGGCTATCGTTAAAGTAAGCGGGGACTGTAATGACCGCTTCAGTGACTTTTTCGCCGAGATAATCTTCGGCCGTTTGTTTCATTTTTTGCAAAATAAATGCAGAGATCTCCGCCGGACTGTAGCGCTTGCCGCGGATTTCCACCCAAGCGTCGCCATTCTCATTGCGAACAATCTTGTAAGGTAGAAGACTGGACGCTTTCTGCACCATTGCGTCGTCGCTGCGTCTGCCAATCAGCCGTTTAACGGCGAAGATTGTATTTTCCGGATTTGTAATTGCCTGCCTGCGCGCGATCTGTCCGACAAGCCGCTCCCCACTGTCAGTAAAGGCCACAACGGATGGCGTCGTACGGCTGCCCTCCGCGTTAGCCAGGACATTGGGATCGCCGCCTTCCATTATTGCCACGCACGAGTTCGTTGTTCCTAGATCGATCCCGATTACTTTTGCCATTTTCAATAACTCCTCGAAACTTTTCTCCAAACATGAGAACGAAGGTTATTTAATCATCGCTTGACCCGTTTTCAACCTGACTTTCCGGGTTTTTTTTATCCTGTGTTTTGGCTGGCTTAGCGACAGTTACCAGCGCTGGTCGAAGCAGTCTTTCATGCAGCATGTAGCCTTTGTGCAGTTCTTCAACAACCGAGTTGGGGTCGTGTTCGTCAGTTTCCACCTGCGCCATTGCTTCATGCTTCGCGGGGTCAAAAGGTTGTCCCGCCGCCGATATCTGCGTAACGCCGTGCTTTGCTAGTATGTCAACAAGGGATCGAAGGACCATTTCCACGCCCTCCACGAGTGGTTTGCCGTTGCCACCACCCGATGCGTGCGCCACGGCGCGTTCGAGATTGTCGAGAATCGGCAGCAGGTCCCTGATCACGCTCTCTTTGGCAAAACGAACGGCGTCATCACGATCGCGGGACGTGCGTTTCTTGTAATTTTCGAATTCAGCCGCTTGGCGGAGGAATCGATCGTAGTTGGTTTTAGCTTCGATTTCTTTGCTTTCGAGCTGCTCTCGGAGGGCCGTAATTTCGGATTCCGAGCCTGGCTGTGCCGGCTGCGCGGAAGCAGTTTCCCCGTCCAAATCCTTCTTTGTTTCGACGCTCATAGCTATAGATCTCCTCATCACAACAGTTTGGGAAACGTAATCACGATAGTCGCCAGTGTCAAGCTGGGGAACATCATTTTCTCTTGATTTTCTAAATACTTGTCTCGGTGTCAAGTTAATGATATGGTAGCTGTCCGGTGCGATGCAGCACTAGCCAGAATGCGAGTCAATCACGTCACGGCGGCGATCGTGCTGCGGAATCGTCCTTACGGCGAGTCTGACAAAATAGTCTCCTTTTTTACTGACAAGTTCGGAAAGCTTACCGGTATCGCAAAGGGCGCGCTACGGTCGCGCAGGCGGTTTGTAAATTCACTGGAGCCGTTTTCTCTGATCAATTTAAAGTTTCAAGATCCCCCGCACAGCAATCTCGTCTTTATTATAGCAGCGGATCTCGTCAACAGTTAT
>DATIEH010000185.1:0-2417 GCA_035455905.1 Binatia bacterium
ATAGCCTAATCTCCTGCTGAAGTTAGCACTGGCAATACGCAGTTGCGGAAGGATTTCTCCCTTCTGCCGAAATGACAATGAATAAATGCGAGCGATCCTGCTGGATCACAAGCTAAAAAGCGCCTTGGCATTGGTGATCAAGAGTTTTTCTTTGACAGTATCTTTGAAATTTATTCGATCGAAGCTCGCCAGCGCTTTTTCCAAATCGACGTAGGGGAAGTCTGTGCCGAAGAGCGCCTTATCCTGAAGCCGCCCGCCGATCGCCTTGAGAAAAATTTGCGGTAACTGCTCAGCAAGATAACCGGAAGTATCGACGAAAAGATTTTTTTTGTGAGTGACCACTCCGACGAGCTCTTGTTCCCAGGGCCAGCCGGGATGGGCAGCGATGATTTTCATGCGAGGAAAATCGCGCGCCAAAGTATCAAGGTGAACCGGTCTGCCATAATCCAGGGCAATGCCACTGCCGCCTTCGGTGTCCGCGCCGAGCACGGTAAAGCCGACGTGGAACATCACCGGCTTGCCGCTCCCCTGGAGAACCTCCCAGATCGGGTAGAGTCGTCGCTCAGTCGGATAGAATCCCTGATCGGGCGGGTGGAACTTGAAGCCGAGAACTTTGGGATTGCGAGCCAAGTCCTGCGCGTAATGGGCAACAGCATTCAAATCATCTGCATGAATATCCAATGCGCCGAGGATTCCTGGAAAGGCATCGGGAAACCTGGCCGCCAGCTCGATCACGTGCTCATTGCTGTTTCGGCTACCGTCTTTGACCGTAGAAGGATGCCAGCCGATGAGCGGAGCTTTTACATCGTGTTTGATATACAGGGAGGCGAACGCTTCCGCCGTCTGCGGCACCTCGCTGAGGTCGCGTCTAAAATACCTGCAGGCGTGGTGATCGAGGCCACGCGTGCTCGGATGAACGTGAACATCAATCGCACGCATGATTGGCCAATCGATGAATATAGGTTGACAGCCAGGGATTCGGTTTTTTGTCTTGGTAAAACTTCTGCTTTGCTTCGGCCATTGCATTGAGAAGCTTGGGCGGAGCGAGAGGCTCGCCTCCGAGCTGCCGATTGATGCTGGCCAATTCTTCGAGAATTTGCGCAGCCCCCAAGGCATCGATTTCTCTCAGAGGCGCTTCAGGAAGCTTGATTCCTTCCTGCGCGACAAAATCGATCGTAGTGGGCGATTCGCCGAGTTCGGCAATCCGCGCAGCGGCGACCAGTGTCGCTATGCGCAATGCCTGCTTTAGAGTCGTGTCATCGACCGATCGTTTGTCCCCTCCGGCAAGGTCGTAAATCTTGGGATTGGTTTTTTGCTCCACATAAAACCGGGGATTGTCCATGGCCAAACGTTGCAACAAGCGGGAAGAACGCAAAAACGAATCGCCGCGGTGCTCGAACATGACTCGCGTGACATCGTCGACGATCGAAGGCTTCCAACTGTCAAAGCTGAATAACGGCGGCAAATGCCTGAGCGCTCTGGCGGCTTGATCGACGGCTTCGATGGTCGCGCCGCTTTCCAACAGTCGCAGCGCCATTACGGCGTAAACCATGAGGATGCCATTGGAAACGAAACCGGAGATGTCCTGAGTCTCCACTGGCTGGCGGCCGATGTTCCGCAAGAACGCGAGCAAGGATTGGCGGTGATAAGCCGCCATATCGCCGGCCACCACCTCGACCATCCGGGTGTGGAGCACCGGATTGAAAAAAGGCGTGAGCGCAAAACGCTCGGAATCATAGACGCCGTCGGCGAGCAACGTTGCACGGGTAACGGAGGAAGTGTTGGTCGTCAACAATCCACGAAAACCGGCGGATGTGAGACCCCTATAGACAGATAATTTGGTTCGGGTATTTTCCGAAACCGCTTCCGTAATCAGGTCCAAACTCGACAAGTCTTGCAGCTCAGAGGATGGTATCATCAGGCTTCGAACGTTATCCATTTCGATGTCGTTGATGCGGTTTCGTTTGCGCAGTCGTTCAATGGTTTGCGCGCGCCGATTGTCCACTGCATCCATGGCCGCTGGCGCGGCATCGTGAACCGTCGTGTGAAAGCCTTTCATCGCGTACAAAAAGGCGATGTCGAACCCCATGACGCCGAGGCCCACGACGCCGGCATTTTTTATTGCGCTATTCATAGCTCAGCGGGGCAAAAACTAGCCCTCTCGCAATATCACAGCGAAAAACTCATCTCAATGAAAGAGCAGCCACCTTGACTTGACCTTGCGGCTTTTCTAAGGTCAGCCGCGACCCGTGAATGGAGATTAAATTGATGAAGCTGACCCGGATCCTGAAACTCGTCTTATTTTTATTAGTAGGGTTTGTGCCGATTGGGTTGAGTCCAATTGTGAAAGCGGCCGAACCGGAGCGCATCAATGTTTGCTATTCGTCTATCGCGGCTACGTCGGTCACGACGTGGGT
>DATIEH010000186.1:0-3024 GCA_035455905.1 Binatia bacterium
TATTACGGTCGAAGGCGATGCGGTAACGCCTGAACAGCAGTCGTTCGATTTGTATGAGAAGGCGGGCGAGCCGAAGAAGCTGGTTTTGTATAGAAAGACCACGCACTACGGGATCTACAACGATTATTTCGAAGATGTCGCAGCCAATGTAATCGATTGGTACGATCGACATTTGAAGTACCATAGGGTGGAAGTGACGGAAAAACATTAATGCGGCTTTGCCCAGAGGGGGTTGAAATTCGCTGTTCGTCCCGTCGTCATTCCCGCGAAAGCAGGAATCCGGCCCTCCTCTTCTCCTGGATTCCGGCTCGCGCTACCCCGGACTAGATCCGGGGTTGGCCGGAGTGACGCCGAGAAAATTCAAGATATGAGGAGCCAATCATGAACAAAATTTCCTTCGGAGTGAGAGTGCCGAATTCCGGTCCGCTATCGACCATCGAAAACATCGTCGGCGCCGCGAAAGCGGCAGAAGACATGAACTTCGACGCCATCTGGGTGCACGATCACGTGGTCTGGAGTTCCGAAATGCACCGACACCACATCTCTTCCGGCGCCTTCGAAGCGATTACCGATACGCAAGAGGCAAATTTTTTCGAAGCCACCACGACCCTGTCATACCTCGCCGCAGAGACCAAAAAGATCGTTCTCGGCGTCGCGTGCTTGGTCATGCCCTGCCGCAATCCGGTCTATGCCGCCAAGCAGTATTCAACCCTCGATCATCTCGCGCAGGGACGTTTGCTCGTCGGCGTTGGCTTGGGCTCGAAGGCGACGCGCGAGTCAGACGAGTTCGGCGTCTTCGGTGTCCCCTACGAACGGCGCGGTGATCGCACGGACGAATACATCGAGGCGATGAAAGCGATTTGGACCCAACCGATCGCTTCCTACAAAGGGGAGTTCATTCAATTCAAAGACGCCGAGGTTTACCCAAAGCCGTTTCAGAAACCGCATCCCCCGGTTTGGGTTGGCGGCTGGATGAAACTAGCCGCCAAGCGCGCCGGCAAATATGGTGAAGGCTGGATTCCCGGCTGGCTATCGCCGAAAGAAATGAAAGTGGGCTGCGATATTCTCGCTCAGGCAGCGCGAGAAAAAGACCGTGATCCATCCAAAATTACGATTGGGGTAGAAAAACTTGCGACCATCGCGAAGACGCGCGAAGAAGGGCTCAATCTCGCCATGCCGACTCTCAAGACCAGCAGCGAGAGCTATGAGCGGGATATCGATAGCATGCAATTCGCGCTGGACCGTCACATCTTCGGTTCCATCGATGACGTGCGCCGGCGCGTCGATGAGTTTATCGAAAGCGGCGTGCAGCATTTTGAGCTGAAGATTATTTACCCGACCATGGATAGCTTGCACCGGCAGATGGAGCTCTGGGCAGAAAACATTTTACCGCGATATAACTAAAAATGGAGTGTTGGAGTAATGGAGTAATGGAAAATGCACTGATTCCAAAAAACCATCACTCCAATACTCCATCATTCCGCCACTCCAATTAGAATCATGAAACTGTCATTTCGATTAAACGGAAAAGCGATTGCGCTTGAATGCGAGCCCGCCGATACTCTCGCCGAAGTTCTGCGCAATACGCTCAATCTCAACGGCACCAAAGTTTCCTGTGAAGTGCAGGTTTGCGGTGCTTGTACGGTGCTCGTCGATGGCGTCCCGGTGAGTGCCTGCACTTATCTCGCTTACGAAGCGCGCGATAAGAACGTCACGACTATCGAAGGGTTAGAAAAGTCAGACGGTACACTGCACCCGTTGCAGCAAGCGTTCATTGACGAATTTGCCTTCCAGTGCGGCTATTGCACGCCCGGAATGATCATGTCCGCCAAGGCGCTGCTCGATGAGAATCCCAAGCCGACGCGCGATGAAATCATCCATCACATGGACGGCAATATTTGTCGCTGCACCGGCTATGTCCCGATTGTCGCCGCCATCGAGCGCGCCGCCGAGGCGATCGCTAAGGAGTCGAAAAAGTGAGCGCCGAAAAGAAGACCGATTTTCAGGTGGTCAATCATTCGCTGCCGCGTCGCGACGGCAGGGTCAAAGTAACCGGTAAAGCGCAATACGTCGCCGATCTGAAACTCATCGGCATGGCTTACGCAAAGGTACTGCGCAGCCCCTATGCGCACGCGAAGATTCTTTCCATCGACAAGTCTCGCGCCGAGGCTCATCCCGGCGTTCACTGTGTGGTCACTGGTTTCGATCTCGACGGCATCAATCCCTACTACGGCCATGCGGTCAAAGATCACCCCCTCCTCGCCATCGAGAAAGTTCGCTATGCGGGCGAGCCCGTCGCCGCGGTCGTTGCAATCGACGAGCGAACTGCCTTTGAAGCGCTGGAGTTGATCGAAGTCAAATACGAAGAGCTGGAAGCGATCTTCACGCCGCAGGAAGCCGCGGCGAAAGACGCGCCGCTGCTGCACCAACGCCAGTTTGAAGCGGGCGCGCTCCGTGGCTTCGAGGGCGAGGTCACCGCCGGCAAAGGGTCAAACATTTGCCAAAGCCATAAAATCCAGTGGGGCGACGTCGATAAAGCCTTCACAGAAGCCGCGGCCGTAATCGAAGGTGAATATTATTTTCCCATGACTTATGCCTATGCCATGGAACCCTATGTCGCCATCGCCGATGTCAATTATCAGGAGGTGACGATTTATTCATCGGCGCAGCATCCGTTCATGGTGCGTCACGACCTGAAATCGGTTTTCAATCTGCCCGTCAGCTCCGTTCGATTGATCGTGCCATTTGTCGGCGGCGGTTACGGCAGCAAATCGTACACGAAAATCGAGCCGCTGGTCGCGGCCTGTTCGTGGAAAGCGAAGCGACCGGTAAAGCTCCAGCTGACGGTCGAAGAAGCGATGCTCACCACACGGAGCGACGATGCGTATACCTGGATGCGTACTGCCGTCGACGCCAATGGCAAGATTATCGCGCGCCAGGCAAAAATCATGATGAATACCGGCGCCTATGCCGAGAACAGTCCGCTCGTGGTCGAGAAATCGACCAACCGTTGCGTGGGACCCT
>DATIEH010000187.1:0-6109 GCA_035455905.1 Binatia bacterium
ACTGGCGGCAAGCTGCTGGCCGACCGGAGCCTATCGAGGCTGCTCAAACAGGATTGGCCGCGAAGCTTAGAGGAATTGGAAGAAATGAAGAGGGTTCGAAGCTGAAAGCAACGGTGCGCAAGCGCACACTTAACTGTTTTAGGGTATAGTAGGGTGCGCTTGCGCACCATCTTATTCTCCGTAATTTGACGGTGAGTTCTCATCCGTCCACGCCCAATCCTCGGGATAGATCCCGTCTCGGGAAAATTGGTGAAATGTTGAGTATGGCCAATCCGACGGTCGCTTCACATACCCGTGTTTCACCGGATTGAAATGAATGTAGTCGATGTGATTTCTGAGATCAGTATCATCGCGAATTGTGTGCTCCCAAAATCGCCGTTGCCAAATGCTTCCTTCGCCTCGTTTCCGCCGCGATTCCGTTGACGGACCACTGGAGAGACCGCCACAGCGTCTCGTAACTTCTTGCTTAATAAGCGACCAACGAAGAGAGTAGTTGGCGTCGTTCTCGGGCAGTTGCCAAATCGTATGCAGGTGATCGGGGAGCAATACCCATGCGATGCTTTGAAACGGCATCGTACGGCGAACGCTATTGATAGCGTTGCGCAACGCCGGCTTTAGCAGCAGTATGGGATCGTTTCCAAGAGTTTTGACTGTGAAGAAGTAAGTCCCTCCTGAAACGTAGCTGCGTCGATAGTTCGGCATGACAATGCTACTAGCTCGAAAATGGTGCGCAAGCGCACCCTACGTGAATTTGTGAAAGATGGTAGGGTGAGCTTGCGCACCACGTTCTACGTCATGGGTACATATCCGGGCTGTGCTTTCACGCGCGCGATCCATTCACGAGTATTTGGGAAATTGTCCAGCGAGAAGCCGCCTTCGTGCGAGACATGCGTATACGCGAACAGGGCAATATCGGCGATTGAGTAATCGCCGACGCAGAAATCATTTTTGGACAAGTGATTTTCCATAATTTTCAGCGCGGCCCAGCCGCCATCGCGCTTGGATGCGAGCAGCGAAACTTTCTCCGGCGAATCGGGTTTGTGCTGAATCCAAAATCGCGATGTGGCGATGTAAGGCTCGTGGCTGTATTGCTCGAAGAACATCCACTGGCAAACTAGGCCGAATTTTTTCCGATCTTCTGGCAGGAAGTTTGTCCCTTTAGAAAGATAGGCGAGAATCGCGTTGGATTCGGCGAGTATGAAGCCGTTGTCGTCGAGGACCGGAGTGCGACCGTTTGGATTGGCCTTTAAAAATTCTGCCGTGCGGCTTTCGCCCTTGAGAATATCGATCTCGATAATTTCGTGCGAGATGGCGAGCTGTGCGAGCAGCAGACGAGCTTTGTAGGGATTTCCGGAGTAGGCGACGTTGTATAGCTTCACACTCATAAGGTTCAAACCGTTTAAACCGTTCAAGCGGTTCAAACTGTTTATTCGAGCGCCTTTGGGTTCACTCCGGACACACGGCTTGAACGGCTTAAACTACTTGAACGGTTTGAACCAGTTAAACCATTGTTCAATCAGATCTGCGGCTCAAGAATTTCCAACCCGTCGTAGCGGTCCATGAGATAGAGCCTGCCGTCGGTATCATGGAAAACGTCGTTGCTCATGACAACTTTCTGGTCTTTGCCGGGATTTGGAATGTAGTAGCCGACTTCTTTGGGCACGTACGGATTTGAGAAATCGACGGCACGGAGACCGCCGCCGAACCAGGTGACGTAGAGCGTATTGCCGTAGACTTGTTCCGCGGGTTGATGCGCACCGAAGCGGAACTCGTTGGTCGATTGGCCGTCGAAGGGCACGATGAACGTGGCCACCGGGAGCGGCAGCTCTTCCCTGGTGATGTCGACGACCCAGAGAAAAGCGTTATGTGTTTCGTTCAGTTTTTCGCCGACCTCCTCATCGGTGACGATCAACCAGTCGCGCTCCATAATCTTGTTGAGCATCGGCAAAGTGGTGTGCGTAGGGCAAGGGTAGGGCGGGCTCCAGTCGAGTGCGCTGATAGTTTTCGGCTTACTCAAATTAGAGATGTCGACGATGGCAAAACCGCCGTGCCAATAACTGATGTAGAGGCGATCACCGCGGCGAATCGGATGATGGCAGCGCGTCGCCGTACCATGCCATGTTGCCGTTTCGCCTCCGGCAGTCCATTGCCCCGGCATCCACCAGCGCATGACCTCTTCCGGTTTTTCGGGATTTTTCATATCCAACATCATGGCGATGTTGCCGTTGTACCCTTCTACGGTTGGCGAAATGTAGGCGTAGCGGCCATCGAAGGTGAAGCGGTGAACGCCCTTACCGGCGGTCTTGTAGAAATAGATTTCGCGCGGCTTGGTGCGATTCGAGACGTCGAACACTTTGAGCCCAGCTTGTAATTGTTGCTTCCCTTTATAGCGCTCGACGTTAATCAGCATGATGTCGCCGCTGACGCGAACCTTATGCGAATGCAGACCTTCGGGAATTTCTAAATGCGCGACGACTTTTGGATTCTTTGGATCTTTGACGTCAATGACCGATGTCCCATGCGGCGGATCCATATGGCCGACGTAGGCATAGCCGTTTTCAACGACAATGGAGCCGCCGCCGGGAAGATTCATGCGGCCGAGTTGCTTGATGTTTTTGCTGACGCCGACAGGAGCGGTACCGTTCGATGCCATGTTTCCTCCTTACATTCGCTACGGCTTAGGAAATTTCGGGAAAGATCTCTCCGGTTGTTCGAGATGACAGTAGGCCGATCATTTTCGCTATGCAGGACCGGACCGCGCATTCTTCAGCATTGCTAAAACTTGCTCGGTTGTCCGCACGCGTGACATGCGCGGAAACACGAGTTCCATCAACATGTCATGGGCGCGCTGGTCGTGCGACGTGCCGCAGGCGTCGCTCACGACGATCATGTTATAATCCAAATCTCTGCCGGAATACAAAGTCGATGTCACGCCGACGTCGGTCGACCCGCCCGAAATAATGATGGTGTCGATGCCGCGTGTTCGTAGGGCGAGATCCAAATAGGTTTGGAAAAAAGCGCTCCAGCGATATTTGACAATGTAATAATCATTCGGATGCGGTTCCAAATCAGCGAGCACCTCGGAGCTTTTGTCGCCCGCGATCACGCGCATCTTTGTCTTCGTCACTTCTCCGTTAGCCCACGGTTGCAGCGAGTTGTTGGTATCGGTGAGAAGCAGGGCGGTCGTCGCATTGTCGGGGCGGTGATTGCCTTTGGCGAAGAAAATCGGCAGCCCCGCGGCCCGTCCTGCTTTGCTCAGCTTTACGGCGTTTTGAATCCATGGTTTCAATACCCGCGGCTTCCCGGGCTCAGCCTCGGCGACGTAACCGTTCAGGAGGTCGAAAAAAAGCAGCCCGGTTTTTTTAAGATTGAAATCGTTGACGTTCACTTTGATTCCTCCTAACGAATTTTAATCCCGCGTTGCTCCTTATCCTGAACGACTCTCCAACCCTCTTTTGCGTACCATTCGATCTGACGAAACATGCCCGTGAGTATTCTTACGTCCTTCTCCTCCAAACCGGCGCGTCCGAAGATGCGGCGAAAGGCGAGCAGCATATGCTCGGGGTTTTCCGAATCCAAAAACCCGATCTTCAAGAGCGAATTGCGCATGATATCGAAGAGGCGCTCGATCTGTTCGGCGTCGGCTCTCTTTATGTCGGCATTCTCCTGATCTGTCAAAGAAGCCAGGTAAAGCTCATAAAGGCAGATAACCGCGGCCTGGGCGACATTTAGTGACGGGTAATCGGGATGGGTCGGAATAGTCAGCAACAATTGGCAGTGTTCCAAATCCTTGTTGCTGAGGCCATGATCTTCCGGACCAAAGATTAGAGCGACTTTGCCGTTTTTTGTCACGGTAAACATCTTCGGCGCGAGTTCACGGGGCGTTTGACTGTGCTTACGGTAAAGACCAGAGCGGCAGGTCGTACCGACCACCAGACAGCAATCGGCAATGGCTTCACGAATCGTGGCATAGCTTTGTGCCGCGCTCAGAATTTCCCTGCCGTGGACGGCCATCGCGCGCGCCCAAAAACTGCGAGTGCGCGCCTGCCCGACAATGGCGAGTTCACGGGCGCCGACATTTTTCATGGCGCGTGCTACAGAGCCGATATTGCCAGACCCGCGCGGACGAACAAGAATCACTCGAATATTAGCCAACATAAATCCAAGCACCAAGCTTAGGAAAGACTAGCACGCAATCGTCGGAAATAGGTCTGAATGGTTCTACAGGAATGCCTAAACACTATGCCTACTGCTTACCTTCTGGCAAATGCGCATAAGCGATTTTTCTGGATGACCGCGCGGTTCTTGGCGTCAAATTCCGTCCGGTAGCCGAACTCTTCATGCATGATCGAATTTGTATCTTCCACGTGTTCCGCGCCGAAAACATGGCCAAGCTCGTGAATCAAAGCGACGACATCGAACTCAGGTTCGCCGTTTGCGCCTTGGTAATGAAAGATTTTCGCGATCGGCACGACCACGTACCGGGCTAGACCCTGGCTGCAGTTGCCGATACGATCCACGCGCGGCCGGCCGGCTGCTAAAATCTTACTGATGCCCTCGGCGCTAAAAGTTACGATCAGGTCATAGTCATCGGTGGAGTCAGCGCCGAACTCTTTTTTGACTCGGGCGAGCAATTCCGGCGTCGAGCGCACGCGATCTTTCTCGGGCCACGCCAAAACGTTTTGCGTAACGAAGCGGATATCGAACTCGCGCTCGTAATAGTCCGAAGCGGACTCGATCAGCCCGCGAGCTTCCTCGCGCCAGTCTGGATTACGTGCTCGGAAAGAAACGTCCGCGAGCACTTTGACGCGCACGTTCCGTTGCTGCTGATTGGCAGAATTAAGAACGGCACAGGAGGAGATGAGGAGGGCGCTAAGGATTAAGCAGGTTATCCGTCGGCGCGTAATCATCGGTCAAAATCGGCACATCTTCGGGAAGAGGTTTATCGAAGTAAGCGACTGCAATGTCCTGGATCGGGTCCGGAAAAAGCCCTCTGTCGATCGCCGTCGCGCGTTTGACGATCTCCTTGATGTCGAGGCGCTGCTTGTCGCGCGTGGCGACGACGATGACATTTTGGATTGTGTCCAAGCTAGCGTTGTCGGGGCGGCGCGCGGCAAACACATAGGTTTGCGGGAAGATTTGCCGCTGGGTCCGAACAAAAGCGCGGGCGATCCGTCCGGAAGGACCGGTCACCGCACTAATTAAATTAGCGACGATGATGCCGTTGGGCGTGAGCTTTTTTTGCGCCAATTCGAAAAACTGCTTGGTGGTCAGGTGAAACGGCATGGCATCGGTAAAGTAGGCGTCGAGCAGAATGATATCGTACTGATTCGGTGTGCGCGTTAAAAACAGCCGGCCGTCTTGCGCATGGATGTGGAGATTGTTGGTTTCCTTAACATTAAAAAACTCCTTAGCCATCTTGATCACTTCGGGATCGATCTCCACGGCGTCGATTTCGATGTTGGGAAATTCTTTCTGGACTTTCTTCGGAATGGACCCGCCGCCGAGGCCAACGATCAACATTTTTTTTGCATCCGGTCGGAAGGCAAACCCCAGGGATGTGTAGCGCGAGTAGATCAAGCGTAGCGCCGTAGGATCTTTCAGATTCATGGCGCTCTGGAGGGTACGGTCGAAGTACATATAGCGCGCTTCGTCGTCCTCCTCGATGCGGATGCGATGGTAAAACGTATCTTTTTGCAAAAGTGTTTTCGCCCATGTGGCGGGCGTCCAAATCAGGTTGACTGACCCCAATAACAGCGACACCGTCGCGATCGCGCGTGACAATGAAACGCCTTGGAGCCGGAGCAACGGTACTACAACCAAGGACAGACATACCAGAGTGACGCCAAGAACGTGAATGATATTGCTGACGCCGAGCACCGGAATAAGGTAGAACGCGGTGAGCAGAGTGCCGGCGATGCTGCCACACGTCGAAACGGCGTAGAGCGTCCCCGCGGTACTGCCGACGGTGTGCAATTGTGTGGCAGCGAGGCGAATCACATAAGGCGAGATCGTGCCCAGGAATATTCCCGGTAGGAGGAACAGCGCGCTGCACGCGATCAGCGGGTTCAGCCGATGACCAAAATCAACGCTCGCGATCCATTCGTTG
>DATIEH010000188.1:0-9495 GCA_035455905.1 Binatia bacterium
TGGGTGTACTGTTTTCTCGCGGTTCGGCAGTTTCGGGTTTGTTTTTTTCGACCTCGGGGGCGGAAACCGTCGGCGGCGGTCCGTAAAAATACGTCACCACCTGTTGGTAAACCACCAGCACGAGAATCGAGAGACCGATGCCGATGAGAGCGCGCTTGTCCATGGAATAGAAACTACTTTACGGGGTCATAGCCGCCCGGATGCCACGGGTGGCAACGAGCGATGCGATTGATTCCGTAGGCGACTCCCTTGATGATTCCGTACCTTTGAATGGCTTGTTCCGTGTATACCGAGCAACTGGGGTAAAATCGGCACGCCCGCGGCAAAAATGGCGAGATAAGTTTTCGATATACGAAAGTCAGCGAACAAAAGACCGCGCGGCTCATCTCATGAAATTCAGCAATTGGCGTTTCCGCTGAGCTGCGAAAACTATCTCGAGTTCAACGCGAACGCCATCTCCTTCAAGCTCGGCGGCGCCCCTGCGCGCAATGACGAGAATATCGCTTTCCATCGGCAGTTCGGCGCGATGACGCCGAAAATACTCTCGGATCGAGCGCTTGATCCGATTTCGGGTCACCGCATTTCCGACTTTGCCGCTGACCGTAATCCCTAAGCGATTCTCCTGCTGTCGTTTCGCGCAGACGACGACAACGAAATTTGCCGATTGCAGCTTGACGCCACGGCGGGAGAGATTTACGAACTCAGCTCGTTTTCGCAGGCGTGCCGTTTTCGGGAACCGCTGCGACGCTCTCAGCGACTCCACTCGGACTTACGTCCGCGCCCGTTTTGGCGGCACAGTAACGGTCAATCGTTTGCGCCCTTTGGCCCGGCGCCGTTTGATGACATTGCGACCGCCGGGTGTTTCCATGCGCGCGAGAAAACCGTGCGTCCGTTTTCTCCTGATATTACTCGGCTGGTATGTTCGCTTCATACAATTAGTGCTCCCTTGGCTGCTTAAACAGCCAAATGTTTATATGAACCACACCCACCGAGCGTTGTCAATTTTAGTCCGCCTCGGCTTTGAGCGAGCGCAACATGAGATCCCGTACGGCGCTCGCTGGCTCTTTTCCGCCGTAGAGCACCTGGGCCATTTGCTCCACGATCGGCATATCCACCTGCAACCGCTCTGCCAAAATGCGTACGGTGCGGGTGTTGCGCACGCCTTCGGCAATGGTGCGCGTTGCAGCGGTTATCTCGTGTAATCCCTTGCCGCGCGCGATCTGCAGGCCGACAGCTCGATTGCGGCTCAGGTCGCCGGCGCAAGTGAGAATCAAATCGCCAAGACCTGGCAATCCCGCAAGCGTTAATGGGTCCGCTCCCATTCGCACTGCCAATCGAGTCATCTCGGCAAGCCCACGGGTGATCAGCGCGGCACGCGCGTTCTGCCCCAAACTCAAGCCGTCGCTGATCCCCGCGGCAATGGCGATGACGTTTTTTATGACACCGCCCATCTGCACGCCGATAACATCCGCCGAGGTGTAGACGCGGAAATATTGCGTGCTGAGCAATTCTTGAACGGACTTGGCAACCTCCAAATCGTAAGCCGCGACGGTGACGGCCGCGGGGAGTTCTCGCGCAACTTCAACCGCAAACGTTGGACCCGAGAGGAATGCGAAATAGGATTGCGCTGCCGAACCGAATAGATCCAGCAGCAACGCGCTCATCGTTTTCGCTGTCTCCTCTTCGAGTCCTTTAGTACCGCAGAGAATCATCGTTCGGTCGTCAAGTTTTGCCGCGGCATCGGTTAAAACTTCGCGGACGACGTGCGATGGCAACGCGATCACGATCAGGCGCTTGCCCGATAGGGTTTCGCGAATGGATTGTGTGGCTTTGATCGTCGGAGGAAGGGCGATCGTCGGAAGATAAGCGCGATTTTCTCGCTTTTCGGCTATGTCGCGAAAAGTCTCCGCACCATGGCACCAGAGGGTAATCTCTTGACCTTTGTCGGCAAGAACCTTGGCCAACGCGGTTCCCCACGCACCGGCGCCCACCACTCCAATTTCACTGGCCATAGTCGATTTTGCCTGCCGGTATCAGCGGAGCAGCTAGCCGCCGCAATTGTGCGCTCACAGGAAGAATCATTCACCGTCCTTTTCCTCTTCGTCCTCTTCTTCCTTTTCGGCCAAACGCGCGAGCGAAACCACTCGCTCTCCCTCGTCAAGATCAATCAAGCGCACGCCTTGTGTATTCCGGCCGATGACCCGAATGTCGTTAATGCGCAATCGAATGATCTTACCCGTATTGGTAATGAGCATAAGCTGGTCGTCGGCACCGACGAGTTGCACGCCGATCACGCGGCCGGTCTTCTCCGTCGTCTTCATGGTGATAATGCCTTTGCCGCCGCGCGATTGCAGACGGTACTCGTCCATCTCCGTCCGTTTGCCGAAACCGCCTTCCGCCACCGTCAGAATATCGGCGCCGAGGCTCAAGATTTCCATGCTGACGACTTTGTCATTCGGGTCGAGCTTCATGCCCACGACGCCGAAGGTGCCGCGCCCGGTGGCACGCACTTGTTCCTCCTTAAACCGAATCGACTGACCGTCGGCGGTGGAGAGAATCAGTTCCTGCTGGCCGTCGGTGAGGCGCACGCCAATGACCTCATCTCCTTGCTCGAGGCCGATGGCTCGAATGCCGGACGGCCGGGGATTGGCGTAGGCCATGAGCTCGGTCTTTTTAATGAGGCCGTTTTTTGTCGCAAAAACAATATATCGTCCTTCCTGAAACTCCCGTACGGGTAGAAACGCCGAAACCCTCTCCCCCGACTCCAAATTGAGCAGGTTGACAATCGGCTTGCCTCTCGCGGCTCGACTCGCTTGTGGCAGCTCGTGCACTTTGATCCAGTAAACCTTGCCAATCGTGGTAAAAAACAGAATGTAGGCATGCATCGAGGCGATGAACATGTATTCGACGAAATCTTCTTCTCGAGTCGTCGTGCCGATTTTGCCCTTGCCGCCCCGGCGCTGTGCCCGGTAAAGGGTTACAGGATTCCTTTTGATATAACCCTCGTGTGAAATGGTGACCGCCATGTCTTCATCGACGATCAGATCTTCGATGGAGATTTCTTCGGTCCGATCGACAATCTTCGTGCGCCGCTCGTCACCGTAATTCTTTTTGATCTCTTTCAGTTCCTCGACAATGATTTTGTAGATTTCCTTCTCGTCGGCGAGAATCCCGCGCAATTTCGCGATCAGTTCAACCGTTTCGCGGTGCTCCTCCATGATTTTGTCGCGCTCCAACCCGGTCAGGCGCTGCAGACGCAGATCGAGAATCGCCTGCGCCTGAATCTCGCTCAAAGCGAAGTGGGTCATCAACCCCTCTTTTGCGGTTTTCGGATCGGCGGCGTTGCGAATCAACGCAATCACCGCGTCGAGATTGTCGAGGGCAATCCGATAACCTTCCAAAATGTGCAGTCGCTCTTCGGCCTTGCGTAAATCATACGCCGTGCGTCGGGTGACGACTTCCTTGCGATGATCGACGAACGCCTTCAGAGCTTCTTTGAGATTGAGCAGTCTGGGCTTGCCGTCGACGATGGCGAGCATATTTACGCCAAACGATTCCTGCAGCGCCGTATGCTTATACAGCTGGTTGATCACGATCTCCGCAACCGCATCGCGCTTGAGCTCGACAACGATGCGCATTCCATCGCGGTCCGATTCATCCCGCAGATCACCGACGCCGTCGATTTTCTTGTCATTGACAAGCTCGGCGATCTGCTCGATGAGTCGCTTTTTATTGACCATGTACGGAATTTCGCTGATGATGATCTGCTCTTTGCCGGTACGTTTGACGGTCTCGGTAAAAGCCTTGCCGCGCATCTGGATGATGCCCTTGCCTTCATTATACGCTTGGGCGATAGGATCGATGCCATGAATGAAACCAGCCGTGGGAAAGTCCGGGCCCGGAATGTGCTTCATCAACTCCTTGATCGTGAGGTTCGGGTTATCGATCAATGCGATCAGGCCATCGATGACTTCGCTTAAATTGTGCGGCGGGATATTGGTTGCCATGCCCACCGCAATGCCCGCCGACCCATTGATCAAAAGATTCGGAATGCGCGACGGCAAAACCGCCGGCTCACGCAATGAATCGTCGTAATTGGCGATGAAATCGACGGTTTCTTTTTCAATATCGGCGAGCATTTCCTCGGCCAGAGGCGTCATGCGGATTTCCGTGTAGCGCATCGCCGCCGGATTGTCGCCGTCAATGGACCCGAAATTTCCCTGGCCGTCGACCAATGGGTAACGCAGGTTAAAATCCTGGGCCATGCGGACGATCGTGTCATAGATCGCCGAGTCCCCATGGGGGTGATATTTACCCATAATATCGCCCACCAGACGGGCGGACTTTTTATAGGCTTTATCGGAGGTATTGCCGGCATCGTACATGGCGTATAGCACTCGACGGTGCACCGGCTTGAGGCCGTCACGCACATCAGGCAGAGCGCGGCTGATGATCACGCTCATGGCATAAGCCATGAACGACTCGCGCATTTCCTCTTCGATATAAACGGGAACCTTTTGGGGTTTGCTGGTCGCTTCCATGAAATAGTCCCTTGTCAGGAACGTCTTAGAAGTTCAACAACTGAACGGTTTGAATTATTTGAACGGCTTGAATGTTAGCTAGATGTCGAGATTTTTCACCGTGAGCGCATTATCTTCGATGAACCGGCGTCGCGGCTCGACTTCATCCCCCATCAAAGTCGAGAAAATTTCGTCGGCCTCGACGGCATCTTCGATACGCACCTGTAATAGCACTCGTGTCTCCGGGTTCATCGTCGTTTCCCATAGTTGACCCGGGTTCATTTCGCCAAGACCTTTGTAGCGCTGGATCGCAAGACCCTTTTTGCCGCCTTCCATAAAATAGCGGAGCACTTCGGAGAGCGAACTCAACTGGGCCTTTTGCTCGCCGTTTTCAATCGCGTAGGGCGGCATGCCGATGCCGCTCAACTCGGTGAAAAGTTTTTTGACTTCTTTGAACTCCGGACTGGTGAGAAACTCCCGATCGATGACGGTTTGCGATCCGCTACCGTTGGCGCGAACCGTAACGATGAGCTTAAAGCAATTATGTTCGACGTCCTGTTCAAGAGCGCAGGAGAGCGGCGCCTGCTCCGGACTCACCAGGCTCACATAGGCGGCCAGGCGAGCTTCGAATTGCTTAAGCGTTTGTTCGTGCTTTAACGTCTCTTCGTTAAAATCCGCTTCCAACAACAACGCATCGACAACCGTGCGGTTTTTCTTTTTACGCGCGAGCAAGCTCATGAGTTTGTCCCAGCGAATAATTTTCTTGACGTAAGCCTGCAGCGGCTGGCCCACAAGCCCGTTGCCGTCCTGGGTTGCTCGTAAGCGAATATCTTCCGTACCGAGCTCGATGAGATAGTCTTCGAGCATCTGTTCGTCTTTCAAATATTTTTCCTGTTTGCCGCGTTTGACCTTGTAGAGCGGCGGCTGGGCGATATACAGAAACCCCTTCTCCACCAGGTCGGGCATTTGTCGATAGAAAAACGTCAGCAGTAATGTGCGAATGTGCGAACCATCGACGTCGGCATCTGTCATGATAATGATCGAATGGTAACGCAGCTTCGCGGGGTCGTAATCCTCTTTCACTCCGGTGCCAAGGGCCGTAATCATGAGGCGTATTTCTTGGGAAGAAAGCATTTTGTCGAAGCGCGCTTTTTCCACGTTGAGAATTTTACCCTTGAGCGGAAGGATCGCTTGATTGCGCCGGTCGCGGCCCTGCTTGGCAGAGCCGCCGGCGGAATCGCCCTCGACGAGATAGAGTTCGCTGAGCGCGGGGTCCCGCTCCTGGCAATCGGCGAGCTTGCCGGGGAGCGAGCCCGAGTCCAAGGCACCCTTACGCCGTGCTAAGTCTTTCGCCTTGCGGGTCGCTTCGCGAACGCGCGCCGCCTCCACTCCCTTGGCGACGATCTTTTTGGCGTCGCTCGGGTTTTCCGTCAGATAACTGGCGAATTTTTCGTTCAGCAGCGCTTCGACAATGCCTTTGACCTCGCTATTGCCAAGTTTCGTTTTTGTTTGTCCCTCGAATTGCGGCTCGGGTACTTTAACGCTGATAACCGCGGTCAGTCCTTCGCGAACATCTTCCCCCTGTAGATTTTCCTCGTCCTTTTTTAGCAGTCCGCTGCTCATGGCATAGTTGTTGATCGTGCGTGTTAAAGCAGAGCGAAAACCGATCAGGTGGGTGCCGCCTTCGATCGTATTGATGTTGTTGGCAAAGGAAAAGACGCTCTCGGTGTAGCCGTCGTTCCATTGCATAGCGATCTCGACTTCGACAGCATCTTTTTCCCCCTCGAAGTGAACTACCTTGGGATGGACTGCCGTCTTGGCACGATTGAGGTGCTCGACAAAAGAGGACAAGCCGCCTTTGTAAAAAAACTCGTGCTTTTTTTGGCTCCGTTCGTCTTCGATGGTAATTTTGACGCCGCGATTTAGAAACGCCAACTCGCGCAGCCGCTGCGAAAGAATATCGAAACTAAAATCCGTTGTTTCAAAAATTTGGCTGTCGGGCTTGAAGGTTACCCGCGTCCCGCGTTCTTTGGACTTGCCGACTTCCTTGAGGCTTTCCACCGGCTCGCCCCTTCGATAACTTTGCTGATAAACTTTCCCATCGCGCTTGATTTCAATTTCCAGTGTTTCGGATAAGGCGTTAACGACGGAAACGCCAACGCCATGTAACCCACCGGACACTTTATACGATGCTTTATCGAACTTACCGCCCGCGTGTAGCTTGGTTAAGACAACCTCGGCAGCGGAAATTTTCTCGGTCGAATGAATATCGACCGGAATGCCGCGACCGTTATCCACGACAGTGACACTGTTATCGATATGAATGGTGACTTCGATCGTGTCGCAATGGCCGGCAAGCGCTTCATCGATGGAATTATCTACAACTTCGTAGACCAGGTGATGCAAACCCCTCTCGGCCGTGTCGCCGATATACATTCCTGGACGTTTTCTAACCGCTTCCAACCCTTCCAGAACTTTTATGTTGTCGGCGTTGTAATCGGAATCTTGAGGAATTTTTGCGTCAGCCATTTTCACCCGGAAAAATTGTAAATTTTGCTGAAATCTTGTGGGGTTATATCAAATTACCAGCACCGATCATTGTACCGAAAAGCCGCCCAAAAGTAAAGCCTTAACTACGTCGTAACCTTTTGATTTTTCGTGTCTTTTTTTGCGCTTGAACGGTCATCTCTGAAGCCCGCCTTCAGGCGTTTGACACCTGGCGTTCAGTAGGGGAAAAATCCTTCGTGGAAAGATTCATCTCGGCAGCCAAATATTTGACGATTTGGGGCCGGTTTACCGCCGCCCAGCCCTCTTTCGGAGCTATTGGCGCTGCGTCGGTTTACTTTCCTGTCATTGGTTTTACGTTGGGTCTTGTTCTAGCGTTTTCCAATTATGCTCTGGCGCCCTACCTTCCCACGGAGATTCTTAGCATCACGCTCATCATGGTCGTCATCATTTTGACCGGTGGATTGCACCTTGAAGCCCTTTATCTGACGTTCGCTGCAAGAGATCCAAAAATCAGCTCGCTCGATCATCGAGGAAACGGTGCGATTGGCACGATCGCTCTCGTTATGGTGCTTCTCTTCAAGGCCGCCGCTCTCGACAGCATCGATCAGAAGGTCACTCTCAGCTTATTGCTAGCTCCGGTTCTGGCACGTTGGACGTTATTGGTTTTTATTTTTGGCTACCAGGCGCGCTGCGAAGAAATGGCCAAAGCTATTGCTCAACAAATGAAGCTCTGGCATTTGCTCCTCGCCACCGCTGGAACTTTAGGTGTTACGAGTTACTGGCTCGGCCGGAGAGGACTCTGGATTGCGCTGGTGCTGTCACTGTTGTCCTTGGTGACAAGAAATCTCTTTTATCGCCTCCGAGGAATGATCACTTCCGAACAGTTCGGCGCGATCATCGAACTCGCAGAAACCCTTTCACTGACTCTACTAGCATCGATTTAGCTCGCGGCACCGCTGCTGGATGGAATTCATAAAACCACTATCCCCGGTTCTTTCAGTGTTTTTGCTGATCGCTAGCGGATTTGTCTTTGCCCACTGGAAAAAAATCAATCTCGCTTCAGTGACCGAGATAATCGTTTATCTGGGCACGCCGTCTCTCGTGTTCAGCGCGCTCGCAGGTAAAGCGCTCGTTGCCGAAGACATCCTATTATTGTTCGTCGGCAGCGCACTCATCTTCAGCGTCGTCGGAATCTTGATTGTTGTTTATTCTGTCGTATTTGGGTTTCACTCGCGCGGTTTTGCGCTACCGATCCTTTTCATGAACGCGGGAAACATGGGCATTCCGTTGGCGTTATTTGCGTTCGGTCCTGCCGGCATGCAGCGTGCAACATTACTTTACGTCCTCACCGCATTCCTGCAGTACTCGCTCGGCGTTTATATCCTGAACGGGCGCGCCAATTGGACTGAAATTTTTCGCCTGCCGTTGATCTATGCATCGATTGCAGGCGTTTACTTCAATCTGACGCAGATTCGTATTCCTGAAGCGCTGGCGCAGCCGATTAACATGCTCGGCCAGGCGACCATCCCATGGATGCTGATTAGCCTCGGGTACCGGCTTCATGAAGTTCGTTCACTCCAATGGGGTCATGCATTGGGAGGCGCGCTGCTGCGCATTCTCGGCGGTTTTGCTGCAGCCAGTGCTGCCGTCCTGGTGATTGGCGCTCAGGGCATCAATCGCCAGGTTTTGCTTCTTTACGGCGCCTTGCCTGCGGCCGTGGTGAATTTCATTCTCACCGAGAAATATAGCCAGGATCCGGCATTAGCCGCCTCCGTCGTCGTCATCAGCACTTTTTTATCCGTCTTTACCATTCCTGTGGTTTTATGGCTGGTCCTATAAAGAGCCGCTGTCTCCAAACTGACTTTGAGTGACAACCAACTCTTGACAGTAGTGATGTCACGTTATACGGTCCGCCTACATTGATTCACAGCTCTGGGTTCAAAGGGAAGTCCGGTGCGATTCCGGCGCGGTCCCGCCACTGTGAAGGCCACGAAAGCCGCAGACAGCCACTGTCCTGATGCTTAGAAGGATGGGAAGGCGCGGCGAGTAGAAATACGCCTGAGCCAGGAAACCTTACCAGAGTTTTTGACCGGCCTCTCCGGAGAAGAGAGAAAGGTGCGCATTCTTTTCCCGGCATTTCTGAGGCCGTCGGTGCAAGCTATGAGACTGGCCTCATTTTTTTTATTATCCGTTTCACTCCATGCGCTGGCCCTGGCCTGCCCACTTTCCTTTGCAAAACCGAAGCAGCCCGATCTCATTCAAGTCAGCATTTTACCGGCCGAGTACGAGTCCACTGATGCCAGAAGCGGAGCGCACTCTAGCGGGAATTTGCCCGGTTTACCCGCTGCAAAATCATCCGTGCGCAGATCTGCGGCTCGCGCCAATACGGTTTTTCCGATCCAAAAGATTGACGTCGCACCGCAAAAATCACCAATGCCTATTGCACCCGAGAGGCCTGAGATCCAGA
>DATIEH010000189.1:0-4735 GCA_035455905.1 Binatia bacterium
GCCGCGCAGATCGTTGGAGAGCATTCCCTGTAAAAAAGCGAGGCGATCGGGACCCGTAAACTGCAACAATGCACGCTCGGGAACATCGATCAGCCCGGCCGCACCGCGCAGTACATGGTACTCGGCCGCCGGATCGCCAAAGTGCTGCGGTAGCAGCCAACCTTCGTATTCGGCGAAAACGGCACCGTGTTTTCGGTGAAAATCTGTCAGTGTGGATGCGTTGGCCATATGCCGAAAAATATACCGCCTGGTCTGAGAGTTGACAATGCAATGGCGGTAATTCGCTTTAATGTTCGTTAAACTTTAGTTGAGGGGAGATCTTGCTCGAGATGAGACATGGCAAGGGATCTTATTCGCAGAGAAACAGCAATTCTTGACAGACCACCGAGGGTGAACGGCAAGGTGGCGCGCTGAAAAGACGCTTGCGTCATCAGTCCAACCAAGCCGGAGCGAGTTAAAGGGTGCTGCGGAAGCGCAATTTTCGCCGGCGCGCACCGGAGCGATATTTTTTCAAGCGCAGCGGCTGCCATCCTTTTTCCGCGGTTACGCTGCTCCAGCGGTTCAGTCCGCGACGAAGAAAGCTTGGATCTAAGCCCAGGGTTTCACAAACATTGGTGAATGAAAAAATCCAGTCTTGCTCTTCGGTCGCGTTGATCCAAGACTGCGCCTCCTCGAAGTACCTGCGCTTTCGTCCCGCATATGGACGAGGGTTCGCCGAAAGGCAGGATACTGCATCTTCGAGAAGGGCAGCCATCAGTCTGCGTTCCGGATCGGCGAACTGGGTTCTCCTGATGGTGGCGTAAAACTGCTCCGGCACGAGCGTATCCGGTTCGAAAAGCTTTAGCCCATCTGGATTGAACATCGTCGGTGTCGTAGCTCTCATACAAGACTCCTGTGAGCGAAGCTCGAGAATCTGTGACCAGATTAGGAAGAAACCGATACATAGGCAAATTCATAATTTCTTATTGTTTCATAGAAAAAATCGAACTAATATCAGGCATGGAATGGCTGAATTACCACCATCTTTTATACTTTTGGACCGTCGCTCGCCTCAGCAGCGTCTCACGCGCCAGTGAAGAATTGCATCTCACGCAGGCGACCGTGAGCGCGCAGCTCAAATCGCTTGAGGGATCGCTCGGCGAAAAGCTCTTTCGCAAAACCGGGCGACACCTGATTCTCACGGAGACTGGGAAGGTAGTGTTTCGCTACGCCGACGAAATCTTTTCCCTTGGCCGGGAAATGATGGGGACGCTCAAGGGACGACCACAGGGCCGTTCTGCGCGGCTCACGGTGGGCGTCGCCGACGTGATGCCCAAGCTGGTCGCTTTTCAGTTGATTGAGCCGGCCCTCAAGCTCGCCGATTCGCATCGGATCATCTGCCGCGAGGGGACGAATAAAGAACTACTGTCGGCATTGGCGGTGCACGATATCGACGTTGTTTTGACCGATAGCCAAATCGATCCGGCGATAAACGTAAAGGCATTCTGCCATCTGCTCGGCGAGTGCGGCATGACGCTTTTTGGAACAGCGAAATTGGCGAGTGCCTATCGCCGCCCGTTTCCTCAAGGACTCGATGGCGCCCCTTTTTTGCTACCGACGTCGAATACGGCGGCGCGGCGTTCTCTCGACCAATGGTTTGAGACAGAAAAAATTCGCCCCGTAATCGTTGCCGAATGCGAAGATAGTGCTCTGCTGCAAGTATTTGGACAGCGCGGGCTTGGATTGTTTTTCGCCCCGTCGGTGATCAGCGCCGATGTTCGGCGCCAATATAATGTCAAAATCATTGGCAAGACGAGCGCAGTGCGCGAACAGTTCTTTGCGATCTCGTTGGACCGCAAGCTCAAACATCCTGCGGTAGTCGCGATCTCGGAAGCCGCCCGCGCGCGGCTGTTTGATTAGAAAGGTTGTCTGCGGCGCCATCGACCGATCGAAGGATTCAACCACCCGTTGCTGGGTTTTCGGATGGTGCGCAAGCGCACCCTACGAGAGCTTCATGTCCGTGATGAGATCGTTTGAAAATAGCGCGGCTGACGAGAACCGATTCAAAACCGTCACCCCCGAATGTTTTAATCGGGGGGTCCAGTCTGAATCCATCCTGCAGTGAGCGCGGTCGGGTAAACCTGGAAGCATCCCGAAATCACCGATTTACCGGAGCGTCGCATTAGGAACTCGCAGGAATTATTTGTTGTAATTTCTTTCTGGGCGTTGTTTCGTTCGACAGAAGGATGGATTATTGGAAAGCTCGCAACCTTGCGATAGAGTCGGCCGCATTACATAAATAAGCCGCTCGGGCCTAAGCGGTTTTATTTTCGCCGGGAGGAATTCATGGAAGTCAAATCGGTCAAGGAAGTACATACAGAATTGCTGATGCATAGCGTGCGCTTTGCCAAAGACGAGCAGGGCCGGCGCAAAGGACAGGACGTGCTGTTCAAATGGCCGGAAATCGAAAAAAAACTGGGTGAGCATAAACACATCTATGTTGTTGACGCTCGCCTGGGCTCGAACAATCACACGCACCGGCTTTGGTACGACATTATCCCGCCGCACACCGAAGAGGGTCAGGACTGGCGTACTCTAGGCCATCGCCATACGGTGGAAGCGATCATTTATTTTCTAAAGGGCCACGGCCACAGCATCATTGACGGCGAGCGTTACGATTGGGGTCCTGGCGATTTGCTGAGCGTGCCGATGTTCTCCTGGCATCGACATATCAATGACAGCGACGAGCCCGTGTTGCGCATCGCATCCACCACCGGCCCATTGTCACTGGCTCTCGGTCAAGCGGTTTATGAAGACGAGCGTTTCCCGGAATTCTGGATTTATGCTCAAGAGGGTGAAGACGCGCGCAAGACGCTGATCCCTGGCGGAGGCGCGCAGCTCGACAATGGCCAAACTCCGTGCAACCGCAGCGCTGAAATGTATGCGGAGCAGGTGGCTTTCGCGATGCACGAAGAACAGCTCAGGCGGAAGAGCAAAGTGCTCGTCAGGCAAAAGGATCTGGTTTTCGAGCCGACGGCGATGGGCAATCTCGCTTATGTCGTCGATCCTCGTATCGGCTGTCACAGCAAAGCGCTCGGCGTCGTCATGGCGGAAATTCCTCCGGGCAAACGCTCTGGCGCGCACCGGCATCTGTACGATGAAATCGACCTGATCGTCGGCGGCCAGGGCAAGATCATTGTTGAGGACAAAGAATTCGACTTCGATACATTGGACGTGCTCTCGATCCCGGTTTTTCAATGGCACCAATATTTCAATACCGGAAGCGAACCTTTGCGTATTCTCGGCATCAATACGCGATTGGCCATGGATAATTTGGGACTCTCATTGACGCACCAGGGGGAACACGCCGATTACGTTTGAAAGTTGATTCAGCGCGTCGGAAGATTCGGGGGAACTGAAGAAAGCCTTAAGCGCAGAATGGCGATTGGCACGCCGCAAAAGGAAAACCAATTCATGACAAACGCTCCATCAAGCATCGAAGAAGAAGTCAAACAACGGATCGCTTACAAATCTCCCTATGAACAATGGAAAGAATCAGAGGGCTTGCCGACCTATCGCGGTTTGATGGTCAAAAATCTCTACGAGCTCGAGCTCGCGCCATGGCGTTCGAGCGGCGTGGGTTCGGCGGCGTTTCTCAATCTCGACGGGACCGGCGGTTTCAACGACGCCTATGTTGCGGAAATCCCCGCAGGGAAATCGCTCAAAGCGCACCGACATCTGTTCGAAGAAACGATTTACGTTCTCAAGGGCCAGGGTGCGACTTCGATCTGGATCGAGCCGCAACAGAAGGAAACATTCGAGTGGCAAGAAGGAAGCTATTTTTCAATCCCGATGAATGCCTGGCACGAGCATCATAACGCTTCCGGTATGGAGCCGGCGCGCTACATCGCAATGACCAGCGCGCCACGCGTCATCGATACCTTCAATAACTACGAGTTTGTTTTCGATAATCCGTTTGTTTTTAGCGATCGTTACAACGGCGAGGAAGGCTACTTTAAGCAAACCGCGCCGGCGCAACAGTGGTCGACAAACTTTATCGCCGACGTGCGCGTCTGCCAGATGTTTGCGAGCGGCTTCGATCGGGGTGGCGGTGCCAAGAGCACCGTGTTTCGCATGGTCAACAACACCGTGAAGTCGCATGTTTCACTATGGGGTGTCGGCGCGTACAAAAAGGCGCATCGCCACGGCCCGGGCATTCACGTTTTGATCATCCGCGGGACCGGCTACTCATTGATGTGGCAGGAAGGCAAGCCCATGGAACGAGTGGAGTGGGGCCCGGGCAGCGTCTTTGTGCCGCCGGAGATGTGGTTCCATCAGCACTTTAACGGGGGCGCCGAGCCGGTGTTTTTTCTCGCCATCGGCTGGGGCAGCGACAAACCCAAAGCCGGCGGGAAGGCTTACATCTATAAGAGCGTGAAGGAAGGCGGCGATCAGATCGAGTATGAAGACGAAGACCCAACGATCCATGCGGAGTTCGAGGCGGCGATGAAAAAGGCTGGTGCCCGTTGCAAAATGGATTATCACCCGTATTGCACGATGAAATGAGCCTGGTCGAGGGTCGAGGATAGAAGATGCTATCTAAAAAATTCCTAACCAGCGCGATCGCGGTGTTACTTCTCATCTGCGGCGCAGTCTCAGGCGCTGAGTCTGCTTCGGTAGAAGGATCGCTGGCGGAAATCAATAAGCTCCCGCCGGCGCAGCGCCAGGCACGGTTGGAAGAGGGCGCGCGGCGGGA
>DATIEH010000190.1:0-4974 GCA_035455905.1 Binatia bacterium
AGCGACTGCGGCGCAGCAATACTGTTTGGTTCCCGTCAGTCACCTGCACATAAGCAACGTTCATCGGATCGCAGGCAGAGCCGCAAGGAAAAATAGTGTTACCGGTGGACTGCAACGGTTCCAGTCTATGGCCCGCGTGACGATCCATAAAAGCCCGCCAGTCGTTGACCTGTTTCTCTTGGACTTCGCCAGCGACAAGATCATATACCGGAGAGCGATCAAACGGGCTGACGTGATGGATCGCACCGCAGTTGCGGCAGCGGATGAATCGCCCGCTATCCATAGTTGCGCTGATGGAGGGGTAATCCTGCGCTGCCGCTAGCCTGAGACGGGAACCGCAGCATCACACGCGTGCCGACACCCGGTTTGCTGTTGACGCTCACGGTCCCGCCGATTAAATCAGCCATACGCCGTGCCACGGTCAATCCAAGACCGAGACCGGAATGGGCGCGCTGCGTTGAACTGTCGGTCTGATGAAACGGTTCGAAAATCGAATCGAGTTTGCTCTCTTCAATCCCGATTCCGGTATCGATAATTTCGAAATCGACACCCGGCTTGTCGGAACGTGGTTCAACTTTTATCTTGATTTCGCCTTCGTTCGTAAACTTCACAGCGTTGTTAAATACGTTTTGAAAGATTCGTTCGACCTTTGCCCGATCACTGATCAAGCTAACATCTCGATCGCTTAGCTGGATATCGATCTTTAGATTCTTCTCTCGGATCGCTTTTTCATGACGTTTCACCGTATCGTTGATAATGTCGCGCGGATCGAACTTCTCCAGGGTCGCGTTGGCATCTCCGGCGTTGAGAGAAGTCATCCAGAGAACGTTATCGATCAGCTCAAGAAGTTCTTCGGAGTTGCGGTAGACCGTCTCGAGAACCTTTTGCTGCTCGTCAGTCAATCTCCCAATGACTTGATTCAACAAAAGATAGACGAATCCTACCACCACACTGAGCGGAGTTCTGAGCTCGTGAGAAATGTTCGAGAGAAAATCCGATTTGACTTGCCGAAGCCTAGCTTTTGCATTCCGCCGTTCCAACCCGCGTCGAACCAAGGAAAGAATATGATTGACGTCGAAGGGCTTGGAAATGTAGTCGAAGGCGCCGAGCCTCAAGCCTTCGATCGCAGTGTCCAATGAGCCATAACCTGTGATGATAATCGCTTCAATATCCGGGTCGTGTTGCTTTACCTTCTCCAAGACGTTGATGCCGCTAAACCCGGGCATTTTCAGATCCAGCGTGACCAAGTCCACTGGCAGTTTTTTGAGCATTTCCAACGCCTGGGTACCACGGTCAGCGGTGTGTACATTGTAATAGGGGTTGAGAATCATCTTGAGCGACTCACGCGGACCCATCTCGTCATCGACAACTAGGATATTGGGCTTGCTGGTATCCATAGCCATCGGTCAGATAGCAATTTGGATGCCGCGTGGCAAATAGTCAAAATCTAAGGATTTATTTAAGAAATGCGGGCTAGGGAAGAAACTTCAGGGAACAAATTTGTCCAATCAGGTCGATAATTTCACTTCCGAATCGGACTCGTTTGGATCTGTGATTTTCAATTTTTCTATGCGGTACTTGAGAATGCGTCGGCTGGTGCCGAGTAGGGATGCGGCCTTGGTCTGATTGAAACCGGTCCGTTGGAGCGCCTTAACGATCAGCTCTCGCTCGAACTCATCCACGGCATCACTGAGCGGACGTGAACCACTCAACACATCCTCTTTGAGCGTCGCGGTCTGATCTGTAGATCTCATCCCAATCGGTAGATCCCGCAGCATGATGGTTTCGTGTGGCGTCAATATGGTTAGCCGCTCGATCAGGTTTTCCAGCTCGCGGATGTTTCCGGGCCATGGATATGCGGTAAAGAAATCGACCACTTCCGGAGACAGACTCTTGGGCGCAATCGAATGCTCCTGAGCTTTTAACCGCAAAAAGTGATCGAGTAACAGCGCGATATCGTCGCGCCGCTCTCTCAGCGGCGGCAGAAACAGCGCCACAACGTTGAGGCGATAAAACAAGTCGGGACGAAACTCCGCGTTTTTCGCCATCTGCTCGAGGTCGCGATTGCTTGCTGCGATGACGCGCACGTCGACCTTGATTTCATCCGTTCCGCCCAAACGCGTAAAAGTTTCTTGCTCAATGGCGCGCAAGAATTTCGCTTGCGTTCCGAGATTGAGCTCGCCGATTTCGTCGAGAAATAGCGTGCCGCCATGCGCCAGCTCGAATCTGCCAACTTTCTTTTGGGAAGCGTTGGTGAAGGCGCCACGCTCATAGCCGAAAAGCTCGCTTTCGATCAGAGTGTCAGGCAATGCTGCACAGTTCACCACGACAAATGGTTTTGACCGCCGATCGCTATTGTAATGAATCGCGCGGGCAATGAGTTCTTTGCCCGTGCCGCTCTCTCCGGTGATCAAAACTGTACTCTTCTTGGCGGCCACCATGCTGACAGCCTTGAAAACTTCAATGATCTGTTTCGACTTGCCAATGACGTAATCGATACCGTATTTTCGACCGACCTCTTCCTTCAATCGTTCTAATTCCCGCGACAACTGTACTTTCTCGAGCGCGTGTTCGACCCGCAAACGCAGCTCTTCGATATCGAAAGGTTTGGTTACATAATCGAAGGCGCCCGTCGCTTTCGCAGCAAAGGCCGTGCGCGCGGTATTAAGTCCGGTCAGCATGATCACCTGGCACTCGCCGTTCGCGGATTTAATTTGTTTTAGTACCGCAAGTCCGTCGGTGCCAGGCATCATGATATCCAACAAAACAAGATCGGGGTTTTCTTCCGTTGCTTTTTGGATAGCATCTTCGGCAGACGCTGCCTCGATGGTTCGATAGGTTTTGTTGAAGACGAGTTGGAGCGACTGGCGCACTCCTGGTTCGTCATCGACAATCAATAACAACGGTTGGTTCTTGTCAGTTTTTTTGTCCGTGCTCTGCAAGCGGAAACTCCATTCTCAATATTTCTCTGTCGCCCTCGGACGGCTCGCAGTTGAAACGGCCGCCATTCTTTTCCAAAAGATATTTCGCGAGTAGTACCCGGAGCGGGAGAATACTTTCGATCGGTCGGGAAGAGGCATTCTCAATATACCGGCCGATCGAAGCCATCCGCGGTTCTTCGCGTAAATGGCTGATCATCAACACGCCTTTGGACGTCAGTTGCAGCCGAATCTCGCTACCGATTTTCGTCTCGGACAGTGTCGCCAACAAGACGTTCCGGAGAATATAGGTGAGATGCGCTTCGTCCGCCCGGATCACGTGAGCAGCGCCGTTTTCCTGCCAGGCAAATTGGGTTTGCCGTTTCGCGCACTCGGCTTGAAGCTCCAGCACGATCGCGCGCAATTTGTCGTCGAGCGCGAGCTCCCCGGGTCGGGGCTGGCTAAAATCCGCAAACTCGATCATCACCTCCAACAATTCGTCCATACGCTCAATGTCGCCGCCGACGACTTCTTGGAAACGCGTGCGAAAGTTCTCGTCCTGATAGCGATCGCCGAGCAACTGCGCGAAAGTCTTGATCGTCACCATCGGGTTTTTGAATTCATGCGCGAGCTCATGAATCAACATGTTCAAATCGACGTAACGTCCATGACCATTGTTATCGTTTGCGACCGAATAAGGCCGAAAGCCCGGCTGCGGGGACGTGAGTTCCATGGCTGAACGATCTTGTCCAAATTCGGAGTAGTTCGGTGATTCTTCCGGCTGTAAGGTCGATTCGCCAAAGTCAAAAACCAGATCATCCGCCGTAATCGTAAGCTTACGCCGCAGCGCAAGCGTTCGAGCAATGACACCTTCCAATTCTTTCAGGTTGCCGAACCACAGGTAATTACGTAATCGGGTGTTCGCCTCCGGCGAGATAACCGGTTCACCAATGCCTAAAAGTTGCCCATACACACGAGCGAACCATCCTGCCACCGCCACAATGTCCTCCTGGCGCTCGCGTAGCGGCTGCAGCTTTAATGTCAAGGTGGCAAGCTTATAATACAACGATTCGAGAAATTCGCCGCGATATACTTTTTCCAGGAGATCGTGGCTTGCCGTCGAAAGATACCGCACGCCCCCCAGTTTCTCTTCCACGTCCTGGATAAAATTAAACAGCGACGGCTGTGCCGATGACGAACTCTTATCCAAATCATGAATGACAAGCGTCATCGTTGCCGGTACGAAGCCCTCATGAAACGAGAGCTGCAACGCTTTTTGTGCCAGATACTCAGAAGTCGCTTCGCCGGCATTGATCGCCAGTCGGAAACGAGGCGTGCCATCCAGACGGCAGACTCCTGAGACAACACGGTCCTGCCCGCAACCGAGTTCGCCGGTAATCAGAAGTGGCAACCGCGCCGAAGCAAAGCGATGAACGATAGTCGCCGAGCTGCGACTCAAGTACGGATAATCAAGGTAGCACGTGGGATCGTGGAGATCCTGCGAATTTTTGCTGGCTCTCGGCACAGCCGCGCGGCGCGCCAGTAGCTCCCCGACCTTCTCGTGCAGTTCGTACGGATTGAATGGCTTGGTAAGAAAACCAACTTGAGCTTCGGACTGGATGGCACGCGCAGTCGACTTTGAGTCCACTAAAAAAAGCACCGCAAACGGGAATTGCGCGGCAAAGCGCGTGAGGCTCGCCGCCTCCAGGCCATACCGCGGCGAGATCCCGAGTATCAACAGGTCAACTTGGGATTGCGCGTCGCTAAAAGAAAACCCCTGGGTGCCGAGCCCGCGTTTCGAGACGGCAAATTCGCGACCGAGAATCAGCGCCAGCGTCTCTCGTACGACTTCCGATTCATCAATGACTAAGATTCGCTTCATTCAGCTGAGCGCGGCCATTCGCGGCGGGGCGCACCGGCTTCGCAACCGGCACGTGAACGAAAAAAGCGGTTCCTTTTCCAATTGTACTTTCAACGGTGACAAAACCGCCGTGTTCTTGAACGATTTGATGGGACACCGCCAGACCTAATCCACTGCCTTCATCTTTACTCGTAA
>DATIEH010000191.1:0-13024 GCA_035455905.1 Binatia bacterium
TATGCCGCGCATACGTTCGACGTTTAACCGCGCGATATTTGCGGCTCATCACAGAGGCGCAGAGATCGCAGAGTTCGGAGTATCATTTAACCAAGACTCTCTACTCGGCGCGCTCCGCGCCTTTGCGGTGCAATCTCCGAGCCTGAAGATCCACTAAATTTTAGTGCTTCGATGTGCTTCCCGCCAACGTCACCGTGATGTGTGACATCGGCGAATTTGCCGTTGCACCGTGCCAGTGTTTTTCGCCAGCTTTGATATGCACGACATCGCCGACGGTGATATCACGCTCTTGGTTTTCTGTCGCGACCTTTCCCTTCCCCGCCGTGACGACCAAAATCTGATCGCAATCGTGAACGTGCCACCCCGTTGTTGCGCCGATGCGGAAATTGACCACGTTGCAGCGGAAATTATCCGATTGCCCCTCACCGATAATCGCTTGCCGCGTCCGGCTCACCGCCCCACCGTTCCATCCCGCAATCGGTGTCGCCGTATCCATGGGTTTTTCGTCAAGTTCACTAATCTTGAGTACGCGCATCTTGCCTCCTTATGTCCAATCGCGTTCGCCGTGGGTCGTATGGCATACGCCCCATCTCCGATTCGCCACACCTACACCGCAAGCGCGGAAAGCGTCAACCCTCCGGTCAACAAAGTTAACCTAGCCGATCTGTCCTGCGGCAACTCGTTCGCAGGTATATCTGTATACTGACCAGGTGTATTTGGTATAACCGTGAGCTTTAATTGATTGACAACTTTTTGAAAACAGGAACAAATTTCACCGGACAGTGATTCTGGTTCTGTAATACACTGGTCAGTAACCAAGACGGCTCCACCCGTCTCATCCTTAATGACATCGAGGCTTTGTCTGACACTGATAGTCCTCATTGGAAGCATATCGTTGTCTTTACGTCCAATAGTTACAACTCGAAATCATTTAAGGAGCTGTCCCTTTCAAAAGAGCAGTTCGTGGAAATCGGTGAGAACCTCGTAGTTCGGTTGCTTGCTCTTGGCGGGCATTTGAAATCAGGCCATATGACTAGTTGCTTCTGCCGACGCCCGGGACAACGTGCCACGTTTCCTGGTGCTTCCGTGGCGGGCGCGGCAGAGCAAAACGTTCGGCTGGCCATCTGAAAAGAACAGGGTTATCCTCTGGAAGTGCCAGAATAGAAGTTCACGGAATATTTTGAGAAGGAAGTCTCGCGAAAGCGTGCCTATTTGAAGAAAGAATGGTGCATTCGAGTTTTGGAAAAACCGTTAAGAAGCGAACCTCAGGACGGAAACCGGTATCGGTTCTGGGGCAAGATCGAGGAGCTTGAAGGAAGAGTTCTGAGAGTTATCACACTGGAGGACAAAACTACTATTCACAACGCCTTTCCGGACAGAGGGTTCAAGTCATGAAGCTGAATTATTATTCTGACACAGACTCGCTTTATATCGACCTTTCTGAGCAGCCGAGCGTCGAAAGCCGAGAGATCTCGGAGGGTATAGTTCTCGATTACGATGCGGCTGGTAATTTGGTAGGCATCGACATCGATAATGCCAGCCGAAGGGTCGACCTTAAGAAGCTTATTCTCAACAAACTTCCAGCCGTTATCCAGAACAACTCCGCGTAACCATTGGGTCGAGGACGACGACGCCGACCGCGCCTCCCACCCAAAACGTCAGGTTGATACAGAGCAGTGGTGGTCCTTCTTACACCAAAAACAAAAACAGCTCCGGCAAGTCCGAACTGTCCAGCGCTAAGATAGAAAAGAAAGCCCCAGCGCAAGTCGAACCAAGCCCGACCGTGCCGCTTCACGGTGCCTTCTTTGGCGAATGCCCAAGGAGACAGAATTAATGTTTATTCCAGACCGAGGCGTAATGTGCGGTGTTTGTCTTGACGTGATTCAAGCCGTGACCGAGCACTCCGACCGAGGAAAGAAAACAACTAATCCTTGGGTTGAGAAGGGCGCTGCGAAACGCCCCTCCCAACCTTTAGATCAACTCAATTCCAAGCCTGTTGGGAGACCACGACTCGATTTCCTTCCGGGTCGGTGAACTGAATCTGATTGTTGCCCTCCTCCGACACCGCCACTCCATCATCCTGCAGGCGTTTTTTCGTGCGCGTGAGATCATCGACTTGAATCCCGAAGTACTGGACGCCGCTCTTCGGACGCACTTGCGATTTGGTCAATAGCAGCGTTACGGTTCCGTCGCTCAGCCGAACTGTGCCGTCATCCGTCCAGCCGACGAGTTCGAGATCGAATTGTCGCTGATAAAATTCGCAGGCCGCCGCCAGATCGGGCACCTGCACTGCCAGCAAACGCACACCGGGAAGCTTCTGTTCTTCCCGGCCGAGAAAGCCGCGCGCTGAAAGATCGACGTTGTTGCCCCACGGATCGATAAAGCGCATCTCTGCCGGCCGGGCGCCTTCCGGTCCGCCCACTCCAGCGGAGACTTGCGGGCTTGCGCCTCGATGCAAAGATGTCGGCAGCTTAGCAACTGCCTTGTTCAGATCTTCGACGAGAAAACCGTAATGATGAATTCCCGGCTGTCGTTCGAGCTCGGCGCCATCGGCGCGATGCGTACCGACGACCGCTCCGGCTTCATCTCCCCGACTCTGCAAAAACGCTAGATTGAACAGCGGATCGATGACCATCCTGGAGCCGCTCGGAAAAATCTTGCATTCCTCGAACCCGAAATGTTTCTGATAAAAATCACTGAGCACTTTTGGTTGCTTCGAAATGAATGCAATGTGCCTGAGCTTTGCCATGCTTCACCTCCGCTAGGATAGTTCACTTATAGCCCCGGCCAACGAGAAGTGTCAACGAACGTAGGTTTCAGGTGCCGGCTCTGATTCGAATTCCGAGCTTACGATGTGGATCTTAGCGAATTGCCGGCGCTACCTGTTGCATGAATCGGCGCATGGCTGCGCGCACCTGCGCATCCGACAATCCGCCGAGCGCGAAATTTCCCGCCAAGTCCGTCAAGTAAAGCCGCTCACGCACGTATTCAATCTTCTCGCGCACTTCTGCCGCGCTCCCCACCAGCACTCGGCCCTGCTCGACCAAGTCGTCGAACGTGAGCTGCTTCATCTGCGCGCGGTGTTGTTCATGACTTCGATAAGATGCCGGATCGGCCATTCCCGGCGTCAGGCCATGGGCTTGGCTCGCAGCCGAGTGGTATTCCGCAAGTCCTGGAGCTGCGGCCGCACGCGCCTCCGCGGAACTTTCGCCGACCCAGGCATGATACACACCGAGGACGCGGGCGCTCGAGGGATCGTGTCCAGCGGCCTTCCGCGCGCTGAAATAAGCCTGCATTTTCGTGCGAAGCTCTTCGACATCGTTCAGAAAAGGAATGAGCATCATGTGAAAACCGGAACGGCCCGAGAGCTCGAAGGATTCCACCGAGGTTGTTGCCGCCATCCAAACCGCAGGATACGGCTCTTGCACCGGGCGCGGATAAACCTTCACGCCGTTAAATTCATGAAATCGTCCTTTGTGATGCAATGCTTGGTCTTTCCAAGCCTTGAGCACCACCTGGAGATTTTCTTTGAAGCGATCACGCAGCTCGTCGAGCGCAATTCCGAACGTCAGCGCTTCCCATTTGATGAAACCGTGGCCCACGCCGAACTCAACTCTACCGTTGCTCAAGCAGTCGAGCGTTGCGTAATCCTCGGCAACGCGCAACGGGTTGTGATAGGGCAGCAAGAGCACCGCTGTGCCGATGCGTATCCGGGTCGTTCGCTGCGCAATTGCCGCGCCGATCACCGGTGGCGACGAAAATAATCCGGCGAAGGAATGGAAGTGATGCTCGGCGAGCCAGACCGACTCGAAGCCGATCTCCTCTCCAAACGAAACTTGATCGACAACCGTTCGAAAGCGCTCAGCGCCATCTGCGCGCGTAGGCGGAAGCGACGACGGCAAATAGAAGAGCCCGTAGTGCATGGCCGGACCATACGTCAGCGAGTTGGGGATGACAAGATGAAATCGGTAAGAGATGACCTAATAGGAATCAATTCTGTCAACGAATTGCTTTATCAATCACAAAAAAAAAGGGCGACCGCTCATCACGGTCGCCCCGCTTACTCAAGTCGTACCTTCAACTACGCTTCGATGACTTTCTTCCACTTGTTGTAAATTTTATCGCGCAATTCCGGCGACGATTCCGCAACCGGCGGGAAGTCTTTCATCCACTCAAACGGGCGGCAGGCGTCGATGACCGCGCGGGAGTTAAAACCTTTCTTGCCCGGTTGAATGCGCGGATCGAGCGGTCCGCTCCAGCAGCGGCGGAGAATCTCGATGGACTCCACCGGATCGGAACGGCTGGCGAGCGCCCAAAGCACGTCGAAGGTGTTGGTCGGGTCGATGTCCTCATCGACGACGATCACGTAGCGGCCGAGATATGCGCCGGCGTGGACTTGGGAGGCGACCAACATCGCTTGGCGCGCATGGCCTGGGTAGCGCTGCTTGATCGAGATGATGTTGAACAAGCGCCCGCCGCCGGCTTCGTGACACCACACGCCTCTGACATCGGGAACACCGGCTTTTTCAACCTGCTCCCAAATTAACGACGCTTTCACCATGCATTTAGCGATGGAGTAATCTGACGGCGGGCGTCCGGGACGCGCGCAGCAGAGGATCGGATCGTTGCGGTAGTAAATGTTTTCGACGCGGATTACCGGCTCCGGGCGGCTCGAGCTCGCATAGTAGCCAGTCCACTCGCCGAAGGGTCCTTCGGTTTTTCTGTCCGTCGGATCCATCCAACCTTCGATGACGATTTCCGCGTTGGCAGCGAACGGCAGACCGGTGGATTTGCCTTCGATCACTTCGATGGGCTCGCCTTTCAAACCGCCGGCATAGTCAAATTCCGAAACCCCGTAGTCGATCTCGTTTCCCGAGACCATGAAGAGCACCGGATCCTGACCCACGGAGACAATCACCGGACAGGGTTTGCCGCGCTCGAAGTACTTGTTGCGCTGGATGCTGCCGTGCTTGCCGGGAGAAATGTAGAGTCCCATGCTGTTTTTGTCGTGCACCATGCCGCGGTACGCGCCAAAGTTTACCCAGCCCTCATCGGGATCGCGCGTCGTAACGAGACAGGCGGTGCCGATGAAGCGACCACCGTCGAGCTCGTGCATGAAAGGGACGGGGAATTTAAGCAGATCGACTTTATCACCCGAGTCGACGTTTTCGAGCACCGGACCTTTGCTGACGACTCTGTGTTTGATCGGTTCGTGGGTGACGAGCTTTTGTCGGAAAGCGCGCACCAGGTCCAAGTTGGACAGGTTCATGTCGAGGCCGAGGTTTAGCGCCATCCGTTTAAATGACGCATTTTGCGCGAAAAGAGTGCGATAGCCTTTGGGATAACCGGGAACATTGTCGAACAAGACCGCGGGCGTAACACCGCTCTTCGATTGCCGGGCGAAGATCTCGGCCAACGTGCCCATTTCGAGATTCCAATCTACTCCATCCACTTTCTTTAGCTCGCCGATGCTGTCGACGATCTCGAGCCAATCGCGCAGGTCCTTATACTTGGGCGTCTTTCCCGCTTTCATCTCATCTTCGGCCAGTTTCCTAGCCTCTAGTGCTGTCATTTGGACAGTCTCCTTTCGAATTCTGTTTGAAGGATTCTATTCCCCCAGCATCGATTCATCAATACCTTCCTTATCGTCCGCCGGAAGGCCGTTGCAACTTCGCGGATCCAACTGCAAATAAACTTTGTCGCCGAGATGAACGGCGTTGAATGGATGCGTATGCACGGCGATTAGATCGTCACCGACGGCGACTTTGCATTGATAGGCATCGCCCATGAAAATGGCTTCGGTGACTTTTCCTTCAAGCACGTTCTCCAATCCTTGCGGCCGCTCTTTGTACAATGGAATATTTTCCGGCCGGATCGAGATCACCGCAGCCTGATTCTTCTTTAGATCGGTCGATGGAATAAAGCTCAAAATCCCTTTTTTGGTTTCCAACTTCCCCGGCTTGCCGTCGCCGTCGATCTCGACGACCTTGCCTTCGATGAGATTGGTCAAACCGAGGAACGTCGCGGTGAATCTGCGTTTCGGCCGGGTGTAAAGTTGATGCGGCGAACCGACTTCGATCAGCACGCCGCCGTGCATGACCGCGATTTGATCCGAAATCGCCAGCGCTTCGGCCTGATCGTGAGTCACGAAAATCGTCGTGATGTGCGTTCTCCGTTGCAGCGACTTGATCTCGGAACGCATCTGAACGCGGAGCTTCGCATCAAGATTGCTCAGCGGTTCGTCGAGCAGCATGACCTTCGGCTCGTTGATGAGCGCTCGCGCAAACGCGACGCGCTGTTGCTGGCCGCCGGAAAGTTTCGGCGCCGGACGATCCTCCAATCCATCGAGGCCGACGATTTTCAAAACGTCGCCGACCCTGCGCTTAACTTCATCCTTGGGCCGTCGGTGGATGGTTAACGGATAGGCGACGTTCTCCGCGACTGTCATATGCGGCCAAATCGCATAAGACTGGAATACCATGCCGATCGGCCGCTTGTTGGTCGGCACATAGACGCGCTCGCCAGAAGCGAATACCGTATGGCCGGCGATGCTGATCTTTCCGCCATCCGGCCGCTCCAACCCCGCGACGCAGCGCAGCGTCGTAGTCTTGCCGCAACCACTGGGGCCAAGAAAGGTGTAAAGCGATCCCTCTGGAATATTCAGCGTGACGCCCTTAAGCACGTGAACGCGCTCCTTGTCTTCGCCGAAATATTTCTCCAGCGCTTCGATCTGTACCATTTCTCGTGTTTCCGCCATCTCTCCTCCGAACGGGGTTGGATCCGCGCAGCCGCAAGAGTCCAAACCTGAATCTTGAGAACGACTATTCCGCTATGCCGATTCTCGCTCCGAGCTTTCGCGCCGTAAACGCCATCGCGATCAACAACAGCACCATCAAAACGCCGAGCGCGCATACATAGGTGTACTGACCGCCTTCCCAAAGATCGAATGCCATAATCGACAATACCGTGCTGTTGTAAGAGTAAAGCAAAATCGACGTCGAGAGCTCTCTCAAGGCGATGATACTGATGTAAATCCAGCCGGCAGTAAACCCCGGCATCAACAAGGGAAGCACGACTTTGCGAAAAGTCTGAAACCAAGTCCCACCCGCCGTCAGCGAGGCTTCCTCCAGCTCTTTGTTGATCTGAATCATCGATGCCGACGCCGCGCGGATGCCGTAGGGCATGAACTTCGTAAGATACGCGAGCAGCAATACCCAGATCGTGCCATAAATTGGAATCGGCAACGTCAAATACACCCAGATCAAGCTAACGCCGAGCACGATGCCTGGCATCGCGATCGGGATAAAGGTCATATTGTCGAGGAACGCTCTCCCGGGCAATCTCGTTTTGACGGTAATCCACGCGATCACCGAAGTGAGCAGCATCACCAGCGTCGCCGAGCCAACCGATAGATAAAAACTGTTCTTGAAGGCCGTAAGCGCCAGCGGATAATTAATGATGTACTGATAGTTGGCCCAGGTCATTTTGGCCATCAGCTCCCGCGACGGCACGCCGTAGTAAGGTATAAAGGATGACCAGAGCAACACGAAGACCGGTAAGATGACGGCCAGAAAAAAAATCAGGAACGAAATGCCGAGGGTCAGATACTTCCAACTGCCCAAGTCGATCACACGCGGGCGATATCCTTTGCCGGTCACCGTTGCGTAACGCTCTTCTTTGCGCGTCAGTTTACCGTACAGCAGAACACCGACCGAACTGATCGCCAATAGGGTCACGGCGTAGGCGCCGGCCAAGCCGAAATCGGACGGAAACTGGTGGATCGCCAGAAAAATTTTGGTGGTGAAGACGGAAATTTTCGCCGGCACACCGATCAGTGCCGGGACTTCGAACGCTTCGATGCCGCGAACAAAATTGATCAACAACAAGCTAAACATTGCCGGGCGCATGAGCGGTAGCGTCACGTGGCAGAAGGTTTGAAAGGTGCTCGAGCCCGAAGCCAGTGCCGCCTCTTCCAACGAGGTATCCATGTTACGGAAGGCTGCGGACATCAAAAGAAAAACCAAGGGATAAAGATGGATCGACTCTGCCCAGATCATTCCCCACATCGAATAAACGTTAAACGGAGCGGATTCGAGGCGCAGGATGTCTTTGACGACGATGTTGATCAAACCGATCTTCGGGCTGAGCAGAAGAATCCAGGAGATCGTGCTGAGAATCCCCGGGATAATGAATGGGATCAGCGACATCACCACAAACAGCTTTTTGAACGGCGTATTGGTGCGTTCGCTCACCCAAGCGAGAAAGGTGCCGATAAAAAAAGTCAAAGTGCAGGTGCCGAGTGCATAGTAAACCGAATTGAGCAGGAGTAAGTAGAACTCCTTATCGAAGTAAGCCTTGACGTAGTTTTGAATCGTGTAGGTGGCGCCGGGTTCCCCAATGGGCGCACTCCTGATGCTGCCGTAAAGCAGCATCAGGAGTGGAACTCCAGCGAGATACAGTACAAAGAGGGTGCAGCCTACGAGGATCAGGGACTGGGAACTGACACGATTCCCCATATCCAGCCTTGTCTAATTTAGGCGTTTATGTTGTGGACGACTTGGTCGGCGATCATCGTCTTCTTGACTTCTTCCTCAATCAAAGTCCAAAGCTGATCTTCATACTCCAGAAATCTTGGATCGCGTTTGATCGATAGATCCCTTGGACGCGGCAAATCGATAGGAAGCATCTTTTTTACTCTACCCGGACGCGCGCCGAATACAATGACGCGATCGGCGAGAAAAATCGCTTCGTTGATCTGATGCGTAATGAAGAGCACGGTCTTTCCGGACTCGCGCCAGATCCGCAGAAGCTCTGCCTGCATAATCTCGCGCGTTTGCGCGTCAAGCGCCGCGAACGGCTCATCCATGATCAAGATCTTGGGATCGACGGTCAAAGCTCGCGCCAGGTTGCAGCGCTGCTGCATACCACCGGATAGCTCGTGAGGAAAATGATCTTCGAATCCCTGCAATCCCACGAGTTTGATAAAATTGCGTGCGCGCTCCTCACCTACGCCGTTATCGAGACCTTGACATTCAAGACCGAAGATCACGTTCTTGAAGACGGTTCGCCAAGGCATCAGGCAGGAATCCTGAAACACCATGCCGCGATCGATCCCAGGACCGGTCACCGGCTTCCCATCGATAATTATTTGTCCGGCTGTTGGCTTGAGCAATCCGTCGCAGAGATTGATAAAGGTGGTCTTGCCGCAGCCGCTCGGACCAACGATGGTCACGAACTCGCCGTCGTGAACCTCGAGATTCACTTGGTCCAGCGCCAGCAGCCGACCGCCTGTTCGCGGTTGATAGTATTCGTGCCGCAAGCCGATCGCCTGTAACTTCGTCTGTGCCACATAGCCTCCTTAAAAGTTGCTCGGCGTTTACGCCTGAGATCGTTTCTCTAGAGATGTCCAAGTCACCCGTGCGCCGTTCAAATCGCATGACTCCTTATCATTTTCATTCGTTTTTGCAAGCGTGACTAACCTACGTTGACATCACTTTGCGGATCGGATAGGTTCCGCAACGTTGCATAAAGTTTTGCATACAAAAAAATTCGCTGTGGCGGATTCGCTGAAAAAACGGAAATTAAAAACGCGCGCCGTAGAAAACCTCTCAGCCCGCGTTTACAACCAAATCAAGAGCCTGATTCTTTGCAACGAGATTTTGCCGGGACAGAAACTGCATCACCAACAGCTGAGTGAACGTCTCGGCGTAAGTCGGACTCCGGTACGCGAAGCCTTGACTCGACTTGTCCAGGAAGGATACGTCTCCTTTCTACCGAATCGGGGTTTTACCTGCAAAGAAATTAGAATGCAAGAGGCCGAAGAGCTGTACGAACTTCGTGAGGCGCTGGAAGCATTCGCCGTGGAAAAGGCGATTGCCAATCTCACCGACACGGCCCTCGCGCGCCTGCGCGCTAAAATCAATTCCTACGGTCGCGACGTCCAAAACCGATTCACGCGCGAACGGCTGGTTTACGATCAGGACGTGCACCTCTCCATCGCCGAGCTCGCCGGTAATCAGACACTGAAGAACATGCTGCGTCATGTCTTCGAGCGGATCGTGCTCAAGCGCCGCACCGATGGACTTTACGATCCTGCCCGCGGGTTGACCGCGCACCAGGAACATTTACGATTACTGGAGGCGATAGAGCGGCGCGATCCGGCCGAAGCCGTCGCCGTTCTACGTAATCACATTCAGGCCGGACAAAAGAACGTCATGGCCGATCTCAGACAGCGCCAAGCGATGCGCGGCCGCAGAATACCGAGCAATTCTCAAAACAAAAAACAGAGCAGAAAGGAAAAATCATGGCAGCAGATTTAGTCATCAAAAATGGCTGGGTGGTCACGCCCGACGCCACTTTCAAAGGCGGAGTGGCGATCAGCAATGAGGTCATTGTCGCGATCGGCGCCGACGATTCATTGCCCCAGGGCAAAGAGGAAATCGACGTCAAAGGGAAACACATTTTACCGGGGCTCTTCGACGGACACGTCCATTTCCGCGAGCCCGGCATGACCCATAAGGAAGATTTCGCCACCGGCTCCACCGCGGCCGTATGCGGCGGCATTACGACGGTTGTCGACATGCCCAACACGGTTCCGCCGACCGCCGATGCCGAACAGGTAAAAGTCAAAAAAGAGCTCGGCGAAGCCAAGTCGTTGGTCGATTTCGGGATCACGGGCGTCGTGGTGCAAACCAATACCAAGGATATTCTGCCGATGGCCGCAGCTGGCGTCATTGGCTATAAAATCTTTTTCGGCGAAACCATTGGCAATCTGCCCTTCCCCGATGACGGCATGTGCATGGAAGCCTTTGACTACATCGCTCAATCAAAACTGCCGCTCGGCATCCACGCCGAAAACCGTCAGATCATGGCCTATTGCACGAACAAGCTGAAACAGGAGAACAAAAACGACGCCCGCTACTGGGAAGCCTCTCGTCCGGATATCTGCGAAGCCGAATCGGTGCATCACGCGCTCTTCTTTGCCGAGACGTTCGGCACCAAGCTGCACGTTTTTCACATGAGCTCCAAGCAAGCCGCTTATATGGTGCGCGATGCCAAGGCGCGCGGCTTGAGGGTTACGGCGGAAACCGGGCCGCACTATTTACTCCGAGAGCCGAACGATATGGACACTGTCGGATCACTGCTCAAGATGAATCCGCCAGTGCGAACCAAGGATCACGCCGAAGTCCTCTGGCAAGGATTGCGCGAAGGCTACGTCGATATGCTGGCTACCGATCACTCGCCTCATACGCTTGATGAAAAAGGCTCCGATCTCTACGGCAAGCTCACCAAACCAGCGATCTGGGACTGCATCTCGGGATTCTGCGGAGTGGAAACCGGCGTGCCGCTGATCTTGACTGAAGTGAACAAAGGCCGGCTCACCCTCAATCAATACGTCAAAGTCGCTGCCGAGAATCCCGCGAAAGTTTGGCAGGTCTATCCTAAAAAAGGCGCGATCCGGCTCGGCTCCGACGGCGACATCACCGTCGTCGACATGGATAAGGAAGGGACCATCGACGTCAACAAGCTTCATAGTAAGAACAAACCTTCGCCTTGGCATGGCTGGAAAGTCAAAGGTATGCCGGTGCTCACGGTGGTCCGCGGCCATGTGCAAATGCGTGATGGCGAGCCTTGCGGAAAAGCTGTCGGCAAAGCTCTCAAACCATTAATTTAAGTAACGAGTAATGAGTGCTGAGTACTGAGAGGAACCACGACTCAGCACTCGTTACTCAGCACTCAGGACTATTTTTTCATGAAACGAACCGAACCTTTCGATTTTTATCAGCCGGTGACGCTTCAGGAAGCGAGCCGTTTACTTAGGGAGAAAGGCCCCGGCGGCCGTTTTCTGGCGGGCGGTACCGACCTTGTCATTGCGATGAAGGAAAAGGGCTTGCTGCCTAATTACATCGTCGATTTGAAGCGGGTACCCGCTATCAGCGGAATCCGGCAGAACCCGGACGGCAGCATCAGCCTCGGCGCGCTCACCACGATGTACGAGATCGAAACCTCGCCCCTGATCAAAAAAAAGTTTCATTTTCTTGCGCAAAGCGCCGCCGAAGTTGGCTCCATTCAGATCAGAAATCGCGCCACCATCGGCGGCAATATGTGCAACGCCACGCCCTCCGCCGACACAGCGCCCGCTCTTATTGCGCTCGGCGCGAGTGCGAAAATCAGCGATGCCGCTGGCGAACGCTCGATTTCTTTGGAAGAATTCTTTAAAGGCCCTGGCCAAACGGTGCTGAGCGCGGATGAGATTCTCACGGAAATCTTTATACCGCGAACTCCTTCTGGTCTTGTCGGCGAATATATTAAATTTTCCCCGCGCGAGATGATGGATCTGGCTTACGTCGGCGTGGCGGTGGCGTATGATTTCGAGCCACAAAAGAGAACATGCGTCGGCGTCCGCATCGTGCTCGGTGCGGTAGCGCCGACACCGATTCGCGCAAAGCGGGCGGAAGCAACAGTTGAAGGGCAAGTACTCAACGAGTCGCTCGCAGAAAACGCGGGGAACATTGCCGCCGAGGAAGCGAAACCGATTAGCGATGTCCGTTCCACCGCCGATTACCGGCGCGCCATGGTCGCAGCGATGACCAAACGCGCATTGCTCAACGCCGCAGTAGGTCCGGCGAAATCATGGGTGGAGCGGCGGGATAGAAGATATTAGAAGAATGGAGTGATGGAGCATTGGAATGTTGGAGTGATGGGTGCGACCCAATACTCCACTACTCCTTTACCCAATTCGTTTCGAGGTTTTAATGAACAGAACGATTCAGTTCACTCTGAACGGAAAATCCGTCAGTCGCGAAGCGCCGACGCATCGATTGCTTCTCGATCTGCTGCGCGACGAGATCGGTCTCACCGGCACCAAGGAAGGCTGCGGCACAGGAGATTGCGGCGCATGCACGGTAATGTTGAACGGAAAGCCGGTGAATTCCTGTCTGGTCTTGTCAGGAGAGCTCGACGGTGCGGATATCGTTACTATAGAAGGTTTGAAGATCGGTCCTGAGCTTCACCCGGTACAAAA
>DATIEH010000192.1:0-4318 GCA_035455905.1 Binatia bacterium
CGTGCGCAACCGAGACGGGAATTTCAATTTCTCGACGATCGGGAAGAAACCTAAAGAAAAAAAAGATGATCACGAGAAGCCAGAGCGTGGGCCCAGGGAAGAACCATCGGCTCTGCTGATTTCCCTCGTCGATATCTCAAACGGCAACATCCGCTATCTCGACAAAAAAACCGGCACCGATACGCAGGCGAAACAGATCGATCTCAAGATCGAAGATTTCGATTTTGCCAAGCCGTTCTCCGTCAAACTCAAGGCAGCGATTTATGCCGACAAGCAAAACTTTACGTTAGAAAGCAAAATCGGTCCTGTGGGTCGGCGCGTTGACGTCGCAGAAGTTCCCGTGGATGGAAAGATTGATATCGATCCGCTCAATATGACGCAATTGCGAGCCGCGTTGCCCGTAATGAAATCGGCTCTGCCGAGAGAGCTCGATGTTTCCGGCGTTTATCGGGTGAAGGATCTCAAATTCAAAGGGACACTGAATAATCTGGCGCTCGATGGCCAAGTCGAAGGTACCAACGGCGCGCTGCGTTACGGCAACGCTTTGCAAAAACCCGCGGGCGATCCGCTGACGCTCAACATGGATCTTAGATTTACCGGCAATAAACTGACGATCCGCAAGGGCTATCTGAAACTACACTCGTTGGAGCTGGCGGCGGCCGGAGACGTTCAGACGGGCGATAATCCAGCTCTCAACCTCTCGTTGGATTCCAAGCCCGCTTCACTGCAAGGTTGGGACAGGATCATTCCTGCCCTCGCAGACTATCAATTGTCTGGGACGATGGATGTGAAAGCGACCGTGCAAGGCAAGATCGGCAAAGGGGCCACACCGCAAATTCAGGGCGTTCTTGGACTGAAAAAGGTAAGTGCAAAGCCATCGACTTTCCCCAAACCGATCGAAAACCTCGACACCACAATCCATTTCACCGGCCAGAAAGCCGATATCGGCGATATGAGCTTGACTCTAGGAAAATCGCGCATTCGTCTAGCAGCGGCCATCGAGAAGTTCGCGCCGCTCACGCTGTCCTACAAGATGTCGACACCGGAGCTTTGGCCGTCGGATTATACCGCGACGCTCGGTGAGGACCGCAAAGCAGACGTGATCCGTAATTTGCAGAGCGCGGGGCAGTTCAGTATGGCCAGCGGGGATATGGTCTATCAAGGCACACTCAGCTCGGCGGACGGCACGCTCTACAACGTACCATACAAGGGCCTCGACGCGACGCTTTCGCTCGCGAACAAAGTTGCCAACATTAAGAGTTTTCACGTGAATGCTCTAAGCGGTGCGTTACAGGCAGACGGGCAGTATTCGTTCAAAGAAGCGGTGCCGCAGTTCGCGATAGCATCGAAAGTCCAGAACATCGATGTCAAAGAGCTATATACCGCGCTTGATCCCAAGGCAGAGCGCGATATACGCGGCCGGATGAACGCGGACATGAAGCTTTCCGGCGCCGGCAAGACTTGGGAAGCAATCAAGCCCGCATTGCGTGGCCAAGGTGAAGCCGAGGTGCTGCAAGGTGCTCTGCTCAATTTTAATATCGCCGATAGCACGCTCACCGGGATCACCGGCATTCCTGGATTGACCAATGCGGTCAATCCCTCACTGCGCGCAAAATATCCGGAAGTATTCACAGCGAAAGACACCGAGTTCAAAGAGCTCAAAGCGACCTTCGACTTGGCGGACGGTCGCATAAACGTTAAAAATCTGCGCATGGCGGCGGCGGAGTTCGCGGTGCAGGGAAACGGCTGGGCGGACTTTGATCGTAAGATAGATTTTCGAGCAACACTGAGTTTTTCTCAGCGATTCTCCGCCGATCTCAGTCAATCGGCTCGCGAAATCAAATATCTTTTGAATAACCAGGGACAACTCGAGGTCCCGTTCGCTTTAACGGGCAAGATGCCCAACGTGAAGCCAAAACCAGATACACGTTATCTTGGCCAATTGGTGCAGCGCGGTTTTTTGCGGAAAGGAACCGAAGAATTGCAAAACCGATTTTTGGGCGGGAGTAAAGATTCAGGAGCTCAGAATGAGCCAACGCCGAGCGATACTAACAAAAAGAAGAAAACCTCAACCGAAGATATGATCCGGCGCGGGCTTGAAGGTTTGTTCAAACGCTAAACGGCGGAAACGTACAGCGTAAGTTGCCGCTTGCGTTTCAGTACATCAAGCCCGCACCCGATTCGTTTATATCGCCTTGTACGCCAGCCGTTTCATTTTTTGTGTGTTCTTGCCCTCGATGCGCAGCAGACCGGTGGCGGCAACTCGTTTTGGCGAGTGCACATCCCCTTCGTTGTAAACATGGGCCATTCCGGGTTTAAGTGAGTAGACGCGCGCCCGGCGGACCTTTCCGGGATTCCCCTCTGAGGCCGGCTCGACGATCTGCCAGTCGCTCATTTCCGTTTCGCCGAAGGCTTGACCGTAAATCGCCCAAGAGCTGCCATGATCATGCGGATTGGCTTCTCGGGCATCACGGTTTACGTGAGCGCAGACGCAAAACCCCAAGTCGGGATCTTCATAAATAACCTGCCGATCCGGTGTATTGTCGTTGATATACGTGGCAATGAATTTGTCGTCCTTGAGCGCCTCTTGCACGAGATGGCGGACTCTCTCGCGCCCCGCCGGGCTGGGATCTTGTTTGAGTGCTTCCTTGACATCGGCCGCAAACGATTCGAGCGTGAAACCCATTAGACCGCTCCTTCCGCAATTGATTCTCAGTCGTGTTTACAAAATGACAGCATGTACGTCAAGTCGGTTGTAAGGTCGCGATATTTTATGAGCGCGACGCGATGCTCAGTAGCTATCATTTCCGCCGCCAAATCTCGGCGATCTCACCTGCAGTGGAAATATCGAAATGGGTTTGCTCCATCAGTTTCAAGGCCAGCTCATGCAATTCCCTATTGCGCGAGCCGACACAGTCATTTAACACCACAATATCGTAGCCGAGATTTCGGGCGGTCCTGGCGGTGCCCTCGACGCCGCCTTCGGTGGCGACCCCGCCGATCAAGATGGTACGCACGCCCTTACTCCGTAGGATGAGATCCAGATCGGTGCCAACGAAGCCATCGGGACGGCGTTTCTGGAAGACAATGTCCTTTGGCTGCGGCTTCAACTCTTCGACAATTTCGCGGTCATGCGGGTTTTCCTTTTCGTTCAAAAACTGGCTTGGATCGGATGCCTTGGCGCGCTTCATCCGGACTCTTACCCACACCGGAGCTTCTTCTTTTAATAGATCGAAGCCGGTTTGCACTGAATAGAACACGGGAACGCCCACTTCACGAGCAACGGCGGACAAGCTTTTCAGGTTCGCAAGGATGTCTTTGTAGTTGAAAGCGTTAGGTCCGATGGCGTATTCCATATCCCAGATTAGCAGCGCCGAGTGTTTTGGCGCGACGATTTCTGCCAAATTGGCGGCAATTTGCTTTCCACCGATTTCAAACATGATTGAGCTCCGCGGGGGCCTGGATTTGCCCGGAGCATACTCGCATGCATGCTCAGGCGTCAACGGATTGCTTTCAACGGATGACAATTCGGTGGAAGCGCGCCAAGGGATATAGTAGGTATCTGTCCTTATACGAGCCGAGGAGAAGGCAATGATTCATACAAACTTTCGGCGCGCGGTGGTGATGAGCGCTGTTTTAGCAATCACTCTCACCACACAAGTGCGCGCGCAGGATTTTTTCAAAGACAAGACATTGACTTTTATCGTCGGGTATTCGCCGGGCGGGACCTACGATCAATATACGCGCTTGCTCGCCCGGCATATCGGGAAACATGTAAGTGGCAACCCCACGCGCGTCGTTGAAAACATGCCTGGGGCCGGCGGGATCATCGCCGCGAATCATCTTTACAACCGGGTGAAACCTGACGGTCTGACGATCGCAGCGTGGGCTTCGCCGCTGATCCTGCAGCAGATTATGGGGAACGAGGCCACCAAATTTGACGCGCGCAAAGTCGGTTGGCTCGGCATTCCCGGTCCTTACGACACCGCGTGCCATTTCAACCAGCAGAGCGGAATCAAGAGCGTGGACGACTGGTTTGCCGCCAAGCGGCCTCTCAAGATCGCTTCGATTGGGCCCGGCACAAGCCTGTCCGATGTTCCCAAACTGCTCAAAGCGGCGCTCAATCTGCCGCTCGAAATGGTCGAGGGTTACAAGGGCGGAGCTGAAGCGCGCCTGGCGGTGGAGAGCGGCGAGGTGGATGGCCTATGCGCCTCGTGGCAAGCGACCAAGGTTTCCTGGCGTAACCAGATGGAAACGGGAAAAATTCACGTCGTGCTGCAGGCGACGTTGAAATCTCATCCGGAGCTGAAGAAAGTGC
>DATIEH010000193.1:0-2002 GCA_035455905.1 Binatia bacterium
GCACATCGAGATTGATCCCGCCGATAGCCCGTAGATCGCCCTGATTGGTGGTGTAAACCTTGGTCAATCCGCGAACAACAACTTTCATCTTTAACCCCTGGGCTATCGTTTAGAGTCTAGCCGGCTCGACACTAGACTCCAACCGTCTAGCCTAAGAATTCCTCCAACTTCACGTTTACCAATCCCATCGGCTTCACCGGCTCAAAATACGCGCGCAGCTCGGGAGTCGGTGCCGCGCCCTTAGTCGCATCGATGAGCATCTTCGAGCCGATGCGCGGATGAAAACCCATGTGCGCGCCTGTATCGGGTAGCAGCTCCGCTGTGAGATCGCCCGTATGGCACAGGGTATCGGGAATGATGAACACGTCCGATTTCGGATTCACACGCGTGGAGAGCGCGTACATGATCGATTGCGCATTGTGCGGATCGATATCGTCGTCAACGGCAATGCCGATCTTTGGATGCAAGTAGGGGCTCGACAAGAGCGCCATCAACGTGCTGCGCACCTCGCCCGCTTTGCGCGGTGACATTTGCACGACAATGATATGGCTGCCGCCCGCGTACGGTAAAGCGACGACGTCCTTCACGTCAATAAAGCCGCCGACATCTTTGATCCGGGCATAGAGGACGAGTTCCATCGGGAAGCCGTCCAACGGCTGCGATTCGGAAATCGGTCGACCCCCCTGCAGCGCATAATAGATGGCATTCTTCCGCATGGTGATGCATTTCACGTTGATGATCGGCTGCTGTAAAGTGCCGTGGGTCATGCCGGCGTGCTCGCAGAACGGTCCCTCGTCTTCCATGTAGTTCGGCGGCACTTCGCCCTCGATCACGATTTCCGCTTCGGCGGGAACCATCACGTCGATGGTTTCACACCGCACCATGTTCGCCGGCTCCTGCAACAGCGCGCCAGCGATGTCGACTTCGTCCGTTTCGTAGCTTGTCGTCCAGGTGGACGCGATGTAATAAGCCGGATGGTGTCCGATGACGGTAGCAACCGGCATCGGCTTGCCGGCTTTCCAATACTTCTGCATGCAGATGTCGGTGTGCCGTTTCGGATGGACGAAGATGCCCATCTTCTTTGCGCCCTTGATGTGATCGCGCTGCAACGCGATGTTTTGTGTGCCGGTTTCCGGATCTTTGACGAACTGCATAGCCGAGCCGATGAACGGCACGCCGCGATCGCTATCCGAGTGTACGTGGATGGGCAACCGACCGAGATCGGCGTCATCCCCTTTCCAGACAACTTCTTTTACCGGTCCGTCTTCGACGATTTTGGGCTTAATCAATCCGCGGCTGATGCGGCCGCCAAGCTCGACGAGCGCCTTATCCTTGGTGGTTCCCAATCCCAAGGCCATTTTTTCCCGGCTGCCGCACATGTAACTGACCGCGGTCCAACCTTTGTAACCCTTCAGATTGTGAAACATCGTCGCTTTGCCCTGCTCGTTCTCGCCGCGGTAGGCGATCCCCGCCAAGTTGCTCAATGGGTCGACTTCCTTTTTAATGTCGAGCAGCAATTTATGTTCTCTGATCAAATCGATGTAGCTGCGCAGGTCCTGTGGCATGAACCAATAACTCCCTTGCTTGGTCTTGGAATGGTTTTATGGCAAACGAACGATTCAATGCAAACCCAAGGACTGCGGTTCTACTGAAGTCTTCGACAATCTTCCTCGCGTCGAGCGGGAAAGATCGAGTTGGAGATGAACAGGATTTCTAGACGTACCGAGCACCCCCAGCCTTCCCCGTCGAGACCGTCTCCGCAATGAACGAATCTTCGTAGTCATCTCCAGCGGGGCGCGAGATCTTGCATTTGAGCTACATGCGAAGAAAGATTTCTCGTCTTCGGTCGAAAAAACACTGCGACACAGCCTTCGGAACAAAAGATATTCGCCTGAAAAAAATCCGAGGTTAGATCACACACAATTGGACAGCGCGGCAAACCCTAGCGCCCGCCGAAAATGTCATTAAACAATTTCGCGTAACGCTCGAAATTGTCCAATAC
>DATIEH010000194.1:0-2345 GCA_035455905.1 Binatia bacterium
AAAGGGTTTTCCCTGCGGTCGAAATAACATTGACTCTGCAACAGCAGCGTACTCAACGAGAGTACGCTGCTTGCTCGATGGCCGGTCAGTCGCAGGCAGCGGGGATGAGCTTACTTGCCGCGGGTCGCCGTCCACTTGGCGCCACCGGAGGTGCCGTCCATCGAATTTCCGTTGACGTTTCCGGTGTATTGACTGCTGCCCCGGTGAACGTGATCTGGCTGCCGTGGAGCTTGCCGTTGATCGGCGTCACCACAGAGCCATTCTTAAGTGTGCCGGTAATGTTCTGAAAACTTTGTTTGATCGTCAAATCGCCTTGACCCGTTTTCCAAGTGCCGTCTACTTTTGCCGGGACGATCCACAGGTGAGCGGTGCACCAGTTGGTGCAATTTTCGACCGTGGCGTCTTCGTCGGGCTTCCAATCTTCCATATCAAAAGTGTTCGAGACGATCCGAGTGCCGGGTTTTAAATTCAAGATTTTCGGGCGCAGTTTCATATTGATGCTTGGCAACAAGAACATGGTGATGACCTGAGCCTGTGAGAAATCGGTCTCGAAAAGGTCCGCTTTCATAAAGCTCGCCTTGTCACTCACGCCTTCTTTGGCGGCATTGCGCTTTGAGAGTTCCACCATCTCCGGATTGTATTCGATGCCAAGGGCTTTCGAGCCGCGCTTCGCCGCAGTGATCACTGTGCGTCCGTCCCCCGAACCCAAGTCGATTACGTAGTCCTTCGGCGTCACTTTGGCCATATCGAGCATTTTATCGACGAGCGCTTGGGGTGTGGGGACCCAGACCACGTCTTTGCCGGCTTGCCCGACCTCCGGCTGAAATTCCTTCGCCGGCTGCGCGTGTGCGAGAGCGGCCAGGAAAAAGATCGAGAGCGCAGCCCCAAAACTATATGCAAAATAATGTCGGTTCATAGATTTCCTCCATAGGTGAATTCAAAACTGTTTATAACAAGCCAACGAGGCGGACGGGAGAGGTCGGCGAAAAAACCTTTACAGCAACCCGGTGTTCGCGGTGCCCTTTCTCTAGCGCAAAGTCGGCGAATAACTATTTGCCGGCACGCGTGGCGTTCCATTTCGTGCCGCCGGCAGTGCCGTCGATCGAGCTGCCGTTCACTCGGCCACTGTAGGCGACATTGCCGGCACTGAACGAAAGCTGATCCCCGTTAAGTTTGCCGTTGATCGGTGTAACCGCGTTACCGGATTTAAGGGTCCCCGAAACGGTTTGAAAGGTTTGCTTGAATGTGAGCTCGCCCTGGGGTGAGGTCCACGTGCCATCGACCTTAGCCGGTACAATCCAGAGGTGCGCTGTGCACCATGAATTGCAACCGGGCAGTGTAGCGTTTTCGTCCGGTTTCCAATCGGCCATGTCAAAGGTGTTCGAAACAATGCGGGTACCGGGTTTGAGATCGAGAATTTTTGGCCGGAGCTTTAAATTGATACTCGACAGCAAAAACATTGTGATCACTTGAGCCTGAGAAAAATCGGTTTCGAATAGATCGGCTTTGACAAAGCTCGCTTTGTCGCTCACTCCCTCTTTAGCAGCGTTCCGTTTTGAGAGCTCGACCATGTCAGGATTGTATTCAATGCCAAGCGCTTTGGCGCCCCGTTTCGCGGCGGTAATAACGGTGCGACCATCTCCGGAGCCGAGATCGATCACGTAGTCCTTCGGCGTCACATTTGCCATATCGAGCATTTTATCGACCAGAGCTTGCGGGGTCGGGACCCAGATCACGTCTTTGCCATCTTGACCGACTTGCGGCTGAAATTCCGACGCCGGCTGCGCATGAGCTGTGTAGTCGAAGAGCGCTAAGATCAGCGCGAGCAAACTGATGCGCACGAAACTCTTTTTCAACATGTCTCCTCCCAAAATTGTAATTAGAATTGTTTGGCAACAAACGACATCTTGAATACTCTACGACGAGCAAAATGTCTAGGTAAGGAGCCGGAGAAAGTTTAAGTTTCGAGGCTGCGAATCGTCGGTACGCGCCAGGCGACAAACAACGCCAGAACAATCACGATGACCCCCATTACGGCAACGGTTGATGGCGCGCCGATAAAGTGCGCCGTGGTACCCGCAAAAAGCGCTCCGATCGGCATAAACCCGCGATCGAGCATGTAAAGACTCATAACGCGGCCGCGGAGCTCATCGGGGACAAGCAGCTGCAGGATCGTGGCCGTGCTGGCGAGGAAAAACATTTGAAACGCTCCAGCTATGACCAGAGTCACGAGCGCCAGCGAGAAGACGCGGACTTGAGAAAAGAGAATTAGAAAAAGACCGAGAATCACAATGCTGCCCACCAAGAACAGTCCTTGGCGCTTCAAGCGATTGGACAACGAAGCA
>DATIEH010000195.1:0-7230 GCA_035455905.1 Binatia bacterium
CCAGCAGATAGTTACGAAATCAGCGAGCAGTTGCTGGCGCTACACAATCATGTGGTGGAGGCACATCAGTGCTCGGAGTGCCGCCAACTGCTTCACAAGCTGGCCAACTCAATTCACGTGGCGCTGTTCGACACAAAGCTGGTCAAGAAGAAAGCCAAATCGCTGCCTCCATTCAGACGGCGATTCAGCCCGCGATAGCTTGACGATTCGGCATCTTTTCCATGTTGGATTTCCAGCCATTCGGGAAACAGAATTGACGAATGTAAATTCTGGTCCGCTGGGGGATCACGCACAGGGAAAACGGCCCTCAGTTTTGTTTGTTAGGCTAATGAGACTGCTGTACATCACCAGGTCTCTGGCAGTATCAGGATCTCAGTGACATCCGCGTCGTAAATCTCGCCGTCTTTGATGCTGACTACCTATTACACGATTACCGATCGTGTTCACGGAATGCTTTAGGGCGTAAAGTCCGTGCGATGGCCGTCCAGAACGGCTTTTTTTGACCGGAAGTAAGCTAGATTCACGCATCATCAACCGCCTCAACAATTCTTCAACAGCGCTGAACAAATCCAATCGTCTCGACAACTTAGCACGCCGCGTTTGATTCACAATCAATTTAAATCCACCACATAAGGGGCACTTCTCGGGAGACGCCTAAGGCTGGCTAGGCTAACCTGGAAAACTCTGTCGCTCATGAATTTTTCTCTTGCATTTATTTCCCCGCCGACCGTATGGTTCGGTGATCAGCAACCTGTCCAAGCTTCGAATCGTAACCCACGGGGCGAGGTCCTAGCATGGAATTTCGATGCGACATAAACGGAAAATGGCATTTTTTTCCCAATTGCCCCAAATGGCCAACCTCTTCGCTTAGTATTGTTCACAGTGAAAATCTCCCGTACGCATTTGAAGTCTGCGGCCGATGTAGGATGCTGAAGGAAAAGAGCATGGGTAGAGGCGGGATGATCCCCTTCAGCCATCGCATCTATCGTGTGTTGACAAACCACCGCTTACGACCTTTTTAGCGTGCCGATCCCGAAAGATCCTGCTGACGGCCAATAAAAGTGACGCTCCTTCATCCTACCCCCGCAGCCAAATAGAGTTGCTCTGAGAAATCTTGCGCCCAAGAAAAATAATTCACGTCGTCCGATTCTCTCTCCGTCACTGTTGAAGATTTGTTGAAGATCTCTCGCCAAACCCGCAGACCGAAGCAGAAGCGTCGGTTGATTCTGTGCCCTTACCTATGGGAATTAGAGATTGTGTGGGATGAAATCCGAGAGTAGCATAACGGCAAATCAAACGAGGAGTCTAAAATGATCGATGGATTGAAAGAAAAAGTAGTGATCGTCACCGGCGGCGGACACGGCATCGGCCGCGCCTATTGCCACGGTTTTGCGGAAGCTGGAGCTAAAGTTGTCTCTGCAGATATCGATGCGCCCGCGGCCGAGAAAGTAGCAGCCGAGGTGGTTCAGCAGTTTGACGGAAAAGCCTTGGGACTCAAGGTCGACGTCGCCAATGAAATGTCGACCAAAGACATGGCCAAGATTGCGCTCGATAAGTACGGGCGCATTGATATTCTCATCAACAACGCAGCGATCTTCGCGACCATTCCCATGAACCGCGGCGGCATTGATAGCATCGATCCCGCAGAATGGGATCGCATGATGGCGGTGAATTTGAAAGGTTTGTTTTTTTGCTGTCGCGCCGTATTGCCCGCCATGCGTCAACAAAAATCCGGTAAAATCGTCAACATCTCATCGGGCACGGCACTGAACGGCAGCGCCGGTCGGATTCATTACGTGACGTCGAAGGCCGGCGTGATCGGCTTTACCCGAACGCTCGCTCGCGAAGTCGGCGATGACAACATCAACGTCAACGCAATTGCACCCGGATCGACGTTGTCAGAAGACAATCCCTCCGAGGAGATCCTTAAGATGCGCGGCGCTCGGGTCGGAGATCGCTGTCTGAAGCGCGTACAGCTGCCCAAGGATTTGGTCGGCACGGTGCTTTTCCTATCCTCGCCGCTGAGCGATTTCATGACAGGTCAAACCGTCTCGGTGGACGGTGGCACCGCGTTTTTATAAACGGCTCAGCGGATTTATGGGCTCTGCTAGTTTTCCCTGCGAAGCTGCAGAGAACTTTGCGTGCAAAATCCCCTCGCCCGTCTTTTACAAAAAAGATCTGCAGCAGGGCGGGTTGCTGCATCGAAGATCTCCCCCTTTGACAAAGGGGGATTTAGATTTGATGATCGAATCGCGACCGTAACACTAAAGACCTTGCACATGACTCCCTATCACCATCGCACCATCGTCGCTGGCGACATCAAGACACACTTCCTGGAAGCCGGTAGCGGACCCGATCTTGTATTGCTTCACGGCGGCGAGTATGGCGCCTCGGCAGAGATTACATGGCGCCCGAATATCGAGAGCCTCTCAAAAAACTTTCACGTCATCGCTCCCGACCTGCTCGGCTGGGGACTCACGGACAAGCTTTATAGCTTTTCCGACCCCGCTGGATTGCGAATTAAACACCTGCAGAGATTTCTCGAAGCACTGGGCATCGGCAGAGCGCTCTTCGTTGGCAATTCGGCTGGCGGCGGGCTCATCCTCCGAGCGTCCGTTCGTCGCCCTGCTTCCGTGCAGATCGACAAAATGGTCACGATCTGCGGCAACGCGAGTGTATTCAAGACCAATTCACAGGCCGACTTGGAAAACTACACGCCGTCGCTGGAAAATATGCGGAAAATTATCGCTCTTCTTTATCACGATCCTAAATGGCAGACCGATGAAAACATTCGCGAAAGGTATGAAAGCTCGATCATACCCGGCGCCTGGGAGACGTTGTCGGCCGCGCGCTTGCGAAGTCCGGTGCATCAGCCGCGTTCAACATCGGCTGAGTTCGTTTCCCAGCTATCTCAACTGAAAATCCCGCTCTTGATCATGTCGTGCGAGCATGATCCCCTCAATCAGAGCGACTGGGACGTCAACTTCCAGAAAATCGTGCCCGGTTCGAAGGTGCATCGTTTCATGCACTCCGCCCATGAGCCACAAATCGAAGAGTCCGACGAATTCAACCGAGTGTTGACGGAATTTCTCATCGGCTAGACGCAATGATCTGAAGGTGAAATAACTCGATCGCACGCCGACACAAGCCGTCGTACGCGCAGGCGATACCACCGCTTCGGCGCATAAACGCTAGATTCGGCTTCCGCCAGAATGGCAAGCAGGAGAATTATATGAAACCTGGAATGAGGCTGGCTCTCCTGGCAACGTGCTGCGCACTATTCCATTACGCCGACATTTCCACTGCCTGCGCCCAACTCACCCGCCTCAAAACTTCTTATAGCGCTCTTACCGCCAACATGGCGGCGTATTGGTTAGCCAAGGACGCAAAGATTTTTGAAAAGCATGGATTGAACGTAGACGTCGTGCTGATTGAAAGCGGTGTCACCACTGTGCAGGCGCTCACCGCCGGCGAAACTCAAATCGCGATGGGCGGTGGCACCGTGGCTGTCAGCAGCAATCTGGCCGGCAGCGATATCGTCTCGATCGCGAGCATCGAAAGCCGACTGCCCTATGCCCTGCTCGCGCAAAAAGAAATCAAAAATATCGATCAGCTCAAAGGTAAACGCCTGGCGGTTTCTCGTTTCGGCAGCGCTTCTGATCTTGCCGCGCGCTTGATCCTGCAACGTTACGGTTTGGTCCCCGATAAGGATGTCACAATTCTCCAGACCGGCGGCACCAGCACGCGGCTCTCAGCTTTGAGCAAAGGCAGCATCGACACGACCGTCCTCACGCCCGAGTTTTTTAATGTCGGAAAAAAAGCCGGTTTCACGATTCTGGTCGATCCGACGCAATACGACATTCCGTTTCCGCAGCTCGAAGTGATCACCACGCGCGCTTTTCTCAAAGCGCAGCCGGACCTCGCAACCCGGTACTTGCGCGCGATCATCGAAGGCATACATATGGTTAAAAACAACCCGGAGCCGAGCATCCGTGCTATGAGCAAATATCTTCGCATCGATGATCGCGAAGCGTTGGAAGATGTTTACCGGCTCTACAAAGAGATCTATCCACAGGTACCGCACGTCTCGCCTGCGGCCATTCAAACCCAGCTCACCTGGATGGCCGAGCGCGACCCGCGCGCCCGGGCGGCCAAACCCGAGCAGTTCATCGACGGAACTATTTTACGTGAGATCGAGAAGAGCGGCTTTGTAGCGAAGCTTTATCAAAAATGATCCGCCCGGCAACATTTGCAGTTTCGTAGGCTTGGTTAACGTAGCGTAACTGTTTACCGCTTTTTCTTTCAAGATATCGTGAAGCCGGATGCCAAACCGGCAGGCGGATCTACATTTCGGCCGAAGTTATCCTGGTGCGGAATCGGAGGGCGCGCATGACTATTATGCGAGCGCAATCTTCGGCGGTTTTTTTCCAAACCCCGTTGCCTGCTCCAATGCGTGAGCAATTTGCAGCAAACCAAAATCAGCGCGATATCTGCCAACGATCTGAATGCCAACTGGCAGGCCCTCCGCAGTGAATCCCGCCGGGACCGAGATCGCGGGACAAAATGTCGGCGTAATCCAGTAGGCGCTCTTCATCCAGGCGATGTAGTGCTCCATCTGCACACCCTCAATTTCCCGCGGCCAGTGAATCTTCGCATCGAAGGGCGGGACTTGGTTCACAGCGCAGACGAGAAACTCATGTTTTTCTTGAAATAACCTCATGCGCTGCATCAATTCACCGTGACGCGCCATCGCATTGGCGACGTCGCTCCCAGTGAGCTTGCTACCCGATTCGATTTGCCAGACAGCCTCCTGTTTCATCTGCTGCCGATGCTCTTTGAGAAGCGGACCGAGCGTGTGCCAGTAACTCCATGCCCGAAGGGTGAGAAATATTTCATCGGCACCGGCTAGATCGGGACAAGCATCGTCGACGATGCAGCCGAGATCACCGAATGTTTTTCGCTGCGCTTCGAGTACCGACCGTACTCTGCGGTCGACCGGCAAACCGCCAAGGTCGAGAGACCAGGCCACTCGAACGTTTTTAAAGTCACGCGCCAACGGCGCCGCAAACAAACGGGGATCGGAAGGGTAAACAGCAGGATCGCGCGGATCGGGCCCTGCCATCGCGCTCAGCAGAAAACTGACGTCTCCGACCGACCGCGCCATCGGGCCTTTGACGCTGAAGCCCAAAAACGGCAACGCAGTCGGAGCGGACGGAACCAGCCCGACGGTTGGCCTGAGGGCGACGATATTGTTGAAGTTCGCCGGGTTTCTGAGCGAACCGCCGAGATCGCTGCCGCTTGCCAGGGGTAGCAGCCCGGCAGCGAGCGCGGCGCCTGCGCCACCGCTCGAACCGCCCGCGGTCTTCGTCAAGTCATAAGGATTAAGGGTCGTGCCGTAGACTTCGTTGTAGGTGTGCGATCCCATGCCGAACTCAGAGACATTGGTCTTGCCGATCGCGATTACCCCGCCGCGCCGCAACCGCTCCACCAAAACGGAATCTTCCGTCGGCATAAAGTCACGAAAGATGGTCGATCCCCGCGTGAGCGGAAAACCCACCGCGGGATCCAGATCTTTAAACGCGAACGGCAATCCGTGCAGCGGACCGACTTCCTCACCACGCGCCAATCGCGCGTCGGTGTCGCCGGCAAGCCTAAGACACTCCTCGTCATCGAGTTTGGCGACAATCGCATTGATTTTCGGATTGACCCGGGCGATCTGGCGTAGAAATGCGCTCATCACCTCGCGCGAGGAAAGCTTTCGCTCTCGAATGAAAGCCGCCAGCTCGCGTCCACTCATGAAACAAATTTCTTTGTCGGAGCCGGAATTCATTTGATGTTAGCGAAGATTTAGCCGGCTATCGCAATAATGCTGCAACCGTACCGCGACAGAGATATGGCAAATCTGTGGATTAAATCCCCGGTTCTTTCGCACCGACGGGCGGTTCGGCGATGTTCTTTGAAATCTCGTCGATGTTCCATAGCCGTGAAAATTTCAATGCTCTCGGGCAATGGCTATAGGATTCGTCGACTTCGACGAGCAAACCCTGAAGCACTTCGGCTTTTTCGTCTGGATTGAAGACCTCGAGCGTGCGGTCGGTTAAATCGTTTCGATCGACGACTTTCACCCTGCCATTGATCCGCACCGTCGAATTGTGCCCGGGAATGAAGAAAATCAAACCGACTTTTGGATTGCTTTCTATATTGCCATACCCATGAAAAAGTTTGTTGCCTGCGACATCGGGAATATACAACTGCCGGTCGTCCAGAACCTTCACGAAACCAGGCGTGCCACCTTTCGGCGAAGCGTCGCAGTCGCCGTTCTCGTTGCTCGTCGCCATTACGCAAAATGGTGAATGCCGGATGAAATCCTGAATCCAGCCGGCCATGAACGGTCGAACTTTTCCTTTGGTTCGCTCTATTGGATGCCCGAATTTGTCCTGATATTTGGTGGTCATAGGATCTCCCTACGGTTCAGCGTCTCCGGCTAATCTCCGCCAGCAACTCGAGCTGTATTTCCTGAATCTGCGCTAGACGTTCCCATTGGTGCGACAGCAAATGATCGAGCTTCTCGTGCAAGTGGCGAATTTCCAATTCGGCTTTGAGATTAACCTGATAATCGTGTTCCGAACGTAGACGATCTTTGGCTTCCTGCCGGTTTTGGCTCATCATGATGATTGGCGCTTGAATCGCCGCGAGGCAGGAAAGGATCAGGTTCAACAATATGTAAGGATAAGGATCCGGCGGATGCGCGTACAAGATGAAGGAGTTGATGCCGATCCAAACCAAGAGAAACAACCCGAACAAAATGAGAAATATCCAACTGCCGCCGAATGTCGCGATACGGTCGGCCAGACGTTCACCGAGGGTCCATTCTCCCTCGAATTCACTGTCGACATTTTTTGAAAGCGTCTCGTGATTGCGCAAACTGGTGAGAACTTCGTTTTCGAGAGTCGTCAATTCACCCTTTTCCGATTCCAACAAAGAATGAACGTATTCGCCGCGGTAACGATTCAAATCCGGCCGGCAAATGAATTTTTCCTGTGACCAGTCCGGATAGTCGTGCAAAATTTGTTGAGCGACAACATCCCGCAGCGCTGTTCCCGGGACCAAATCGCGGAGTGAGAACGTCTTACCGCAAATCCCGCAGACTTTGCCCTCTCTGTGATCTGCCATGTGCTTTCGGATCTCCGGTATACGACGACTAACTCTTCTCCAGAAAGCTCAGCCGCT
>DATIEH010000196.1:0-6387 GCA_035455905.1 Binatia bacterium
AAGAAAAATCGAAGTACCGAGATACATTCCCGGCACCTGCCCTGCCAAATACGACAACAGCGGAATCGATTGCAGAATCGCCGCTTCCGGACCGGTCAAATAATGTTGCGCGACGAAGAGACCTTCGTAGTTGTTCTTATGGGCAGCTCGTGCCCGCAGTAACACCTGCTCGCATGCTTCCTGAGGGTCGACGTCCGCCGGATAGCTGCCGAATTCAATGCCAAAGCGCATTCACCACTCCTATCTGAATCTGGTGTTCTACATTACAAACTTCTGCGAAACCCTTAAAAACTGCCGATTTGCTACTTATCATTTCGACCGAAGGGAGCAATCTTTCTCGTGTAGAGCTGGACCGGAAAGATATCTCGGTTCGCTCGAGATGGCACGTATCGGCGATGCGTCGTTACAAAAAACCAGAATCAGGATCGCTAATTGTCTTGCGCCTCGATCGCTCTGCTCCGCTCCTCAGTCATCGTTCACGCGCGCAGCGCACCATGAAAGCATTTCGATCTGCGGCATAGTCTCCACCAGCGACCCCGCGCGTGAAACTCTTTCTTCCGCGGCATCCCTCGGCTCCCCCAAAGCAAGCAGCACTGAAACCGCAAGCATCGCAGTACGCCCCATACCGCCCGCACAATGGATCAATACCGCTTCCCCGGCTTGCAACCGTTTGGCTATGTCGTTGGCCAAATCCCAAAAGGCGCCGCGATCCTGCGGGACGCCGCCTTCACGAATCTCGAATGACAGCACTGGACAGGGAACGCTTCCGGTTTCGAGGGCATCGGCATAGCGCGATGATTTCATACGGATCTCATGGAGTTCGTTCAAGCAAACGATTCCTCTCACCGATTCGCGCTCGAGGTGTTGCCACACGTTGTCGAGAGTTTCAAAGCGACCGGGCATGCTATGCAGCAGCAGCCGCCCGGAAATGGGTGCGGGAAGTTCGACGCGGCGAAACATTAGGTCTCCTCAATCGTTGCTGAAACTTTCTCGGAACGAACTTAGACCATGTTCTGGAGTTTTGCCACACCGGATATAGCTTCATCCATTCAGCGATATTCTCCGTTCCCATTTCGCCTCACGAGAGATGCTATTCGGAATTCCGGAAATTTGGACAGAGCGTAGATAGAGCGCCGGTCTCGCTCCGCCTTTTCTCTTCCCGCCTTGCTGTGCTAAACAAAACTCCATGTCCATTCTCAAAGTGACCCGTCTTGGGCATCCGGTGCTGAGGCAAATCACCGCGACCGTGGCGCTGGATGGGCTACAGACCGCTGCGCGGCAAAAGTTCATCGATGATATGATCGAAACGATGAAAGAATACGACGGCGTTGGTTTGGCGGCGGATCAAGTTTTTGAGTCGTCACAGATCGCGGTCTTGGAAGTGGCCGAGAACCCGCGCTACCCTGACAAGCCGAAAGTACCCCTTACCGTTTTAGTCAATCCGCGCATCAGTCCAGTCTCCGAAGAAATGGCAGACGACTGGGAAGGTTGTCTCAGCATTCCGGATCTGCGCGGGGTGGTACCACGTTATAAGAGCATCCGCGTCGAAGCCTACGACCGCCATGGTCAACCCCTCGATTTTGTCGCACACGATTTTCACGCACGCGTCATCCAGCACGAGTTCGATCACCTAAACGGCAAAGTGTACCTCGATCGCATGCGCGATCTGACGACGCTTACTTTTCTGCAAGAATTTACCCGTTACTGGCTGCGCTCCTAGCAAACCGCTGGAAACGATTCATAGACTGCGTTGCGCTCGAATCCATTCGCTGCCACGTCGTGTGCGTGCGCTCCCGATTGGCGCGTTGCTCACCTCTGGATTTTGAGCAGCCCGCGAGAGGCTTTTGGGCACGCCGGTATCTTGCCAGTATCGTTGAGTTTGATCGGACGAAACGTTAGAGTCGGCGCAATGAATTCTTCTCCGCTCGAATCTTCTTTGGAACGACTGCTGCGGACGGTCTCGCCTCAAACCGCGGAGATTTTGGATCGCGTGCTTTGCGGTAAAGAGATCACGGTAGACGAAGCTACGCGGCTCTTCGATGCCGACGGTTCCGATCTCTTGGCGATGATTGCCGCCGCCGACGATCTACGCTCGCGCACCGTCGGCGATGTCGTGACCTACGTCATCAATCGGAACATCAACTTCACCAATGTTTGCGTCAAAGCTTGCGGCTTTTGCGCCTTTAGCCGGGGCCATTTGGCCGAGGAAGGATACTACTTACCCGTCGAAGAAATTATCCGGCGTGCCCAAGAAGCGCGCGCATTGGGCGCCACTGAGGTTTGCGTGCAAGCAGGTCTGGCGCCGGGTATGGATGGCCGGCACTATGTTAATTTGTGCCGCGCGTTGAAAGAAGCGCTTCCTGATCTGCACATACATGGGTTTTCGCCCGAAGAAGTGCTTTACGGCGCCACGCTGAGTGGCGTCAGCGTACGTGACTACCTGATGGCGCTCAAAGAAGCCGGCGTCGGGAGCTTGCCCGGAACCTCCGCGGAAATTCTCGTCGATGCCGTTCGGCAGCAGGTCTCTCCCGGCCGCATCGCCACGGCACAGTGGATCGATCTCATCCAAACCGCTCATGAAGTTGGCATCCCGACGACGTCGACGATCATGTATGGTTTTGTCGAAAGCTCACGCGACAAGTCGGTTCATTTGGACATCCTACGTCAAATTCAAAGGCGCACCGGCGGCATAACCGAGTTTGTGCCGCTTAGTTTTGTTTACGAAGAAGCGCCCATGTTTCAGCGCAAGCCTCCCCCTGGCGTGCGGCGCGGCGCCAGCGGCGCCGAGGTCATGAAGATGTATGCGGTGTCGCGTCTGATGCTGAATAACTATATCCCCAATCTGCAGGTGTCCTGGGTCAAGGAAGGACCGAAGCTTTCGCAAATCGCGTTGCTTGCCGGAGCTAATGACTTCGGCGGCACACTGATCAACGAGAGCATCTCGACGGCCGCCGGTGCTTCTTACGGCCAACTCATGAAGCCGTCGCAGTTTCGCGGCCTGATTCGTGAAATGGGCCGTATTCCGGCCGAGCGCTCCACCACTTATCAAAAAATTCGCGTGTTCGAGTCTGAAGCACAGCAGCGCGATTTGCTCGATGAGGTCAACGACCCGAATCAACGCTTCGGATCCTACCAAAACCTGATTCAACTGAAGCAATATCGCTTCCGTGATTTTTACCGCGAGCAAAAAACCGCCAAGCGGTGAAGCTTCGCTTCGCCAGTGGCCGAGCGTACGCTGATCACTGCGCTGATGATTGGTGATCCCGCGCAATTTGAGACCATCGGCAATCGCCTAGGTTTCGAGATCGCAGAAAATACACCGGAGAAGCTACGTCTGGTATGGCGCGGCGCGCGCTTTCCTGCGTTTCTCTGCCTGGGCATCGCAGTGCTTTTGCTGACGGTCTCGGTCCCTATCCTAGAAGCGCTACGGCTCCGCGGCTTTACTGGCCCTGCCGGAGCGCTCTGGTATTTTCCGGTGATGAATTTGATCTTGTTTGCCATTGCGCTTTTTCTCGTCACACAACGGCGTGTTATCGAGCTTGATTCTCAGGCGCGCCAAGTGATCCTGCGACGTCATAGTCTCTATCGTTCAATTGTTCTGAGCGCAGCTTACGATGAGATTGAGAAATTGAAACTCGGATTCGATCAGGTCTATAGCGGCTTTGCTCTCGGCGGGTCCACGGCGGCGCAAAAATTTTCCGTGCCCGCGTTGCGCCTGGTTTTACGCGACGGCGCGGCAGTCTTGTTGGATCGCGGCAGTGCCAGGAGACTCAAAGAACTGGGCAAGCTCGCTAGTGAGCTTCTTTCGCGACCGTTGGAAGTCGAGATGCCAGGGGCGATTATGAATTGATTAAGAGGCGGGCGCCCGCGCGATCAGGTCATGAAGTTGCGCGACGGCCTTTTTAACCCCTTCCTGAGCAAGTTGATCGGCGCTCAGCCACCGGACCCCACGCTGCGTAATGTCGCCGAGAGCGAAAATATTTTCGCTGAGAGATTTTTGGGTCTCGTCGAAACTCGCCGACCATACGACATCACCGCGTCTCACGTCGATGAGGTCCAGCACAAATCCCACCGAGGCCGGACTCTTGGCGCCCCACTCGTCGCCCACCCTTTCGCGATAACGGCGCACATGGCTGACGAGCACCGCGTCGGCATAAACCATTTCGCCAATCCGGCGTAAACGCTCGGGATCGCCGCTGGCTGCGGCCATCCCCTGACTGATCTCGCGCACCTCATTGTCCGAGACGATCTGCCAGTTAGGCATCGGCGCCATGACCGAGTAAATAATCCGCGTCAATGTCTCCGCCGCGTCACGCTCCGGATTTCTCGGCTCAGTGGTTCCGGGAATGGCTCGTGGCAGCGGTGCTGTTTCCTCGTTTGGCGGCATCACGGCGATGCGGTGAATGCGCCGGGACTCCAAGTCCGTCACCCGACGGCTTTGGACATTCCCCGACCCAATACTACAGCCCGCAAGCAGCAACAAAGCCATGCAAGTGAGTTTTATCATCGCAGTCCTGCAGAACAGTTTCACCGTGATCAGGAAATAGGGATCACCATCGGGCCGAAGGAATACCTGCTCCTGACAACTGGCAACTGCTACTTCTCCCCTCCGCTTAAGCGGATTCCAAGCTCGCGCAATTGGCGCGCGTCGACGCTCGACGGCGCATCGGTCAACATACAGACCGCCCGTTGACTCTTGGGAAACGCAATCACATCGCGCAGCGATTTAGCGCCGCTCAGCAGCATGGCCAATCGGTCGATGCCGAAGGCGATTCCACCGTGCGGCGGCGCTCCGTAGCTCAGCGCTTCGAGTAAAAATCCAAACTTTGCCTGGGCTTCCTCAGCACTGATGCCCATGAGACCGAGAATCTTCTTTTGCAATTCCACTTGGTGAATGCGGATGCTGCCCCCGCCGACCTCGATGCCGTTAAGCGCAAGATCGTAAGCCTTCGAGCGGCTCTTTGCCGGCTCACTGTCGATCAACGGTAGATCTTCGTCGATCGGCGCGGTAAACGGATGATGCAACGCCACATAGCGCTTCTCTTCGGCGTCGAATTCCATTAACGGGAAATCCAGGACCCACACCAAGGCGTAGTCATTTTGTGGAATCAAACCCAACTTCTCCCCCAGATGTAAGCGCAAATTGCCGAGAGCATCATGAACGATCTTGGCCTGATCAGCGGAAAACAAGACCACATCGCCGATTTCGGCTCCGGCGCTGCGTTCGATCTCTCTTTGCTCCGCGTCCGATAAAAATTTCGCGATCGGCGATTGCCAGCCTTCTTCGGTGAGTTTCGTCCAGGCAATGCCCTTGGCGCCAAACGTCGCCACATAAGGCGTCATGTCGTCCAGGTCTTTGCGTGACAGCTCAGCCCCTTTGGGAATTCGAATGCCCTTGACGACTCCCCCACTCTTGATCGCCGAGGCAAATACCCGTGCCTGCGAATTTCGTAGCGCCTCAGTAAAATCTTTGAGCTCCAAACCGAAGCGCATATCCGGCTTGTCGGAACCAAAACGATTCATCGCTTGCGCATAGGTCAATTTTGTAAACGGCCGCTTGAGTTCGATGCCTTTCAATTCCTTGAACAGCAAAACCATCATGCCCTCGACGACCTGGATGACGTCTTCCCGTTGGACAAATGACATTTCCATGTCGAGCTGGGTAAATTCCGGTTGGCGGTCGGCGCGCAAATCTTCATCGCGGAAGCATTTGACGATTTGAAAATAACGATCGAGTCCGCCGACCATCAAAATTTGCTTGAAGAGCTGCGGCGATTGCGGCAGCGCGTAGAATTTGCCGTGATAGATACGGCTGGGGACCAAATAATCACGCGCCCCTTCGGGCGTGCTTTTGGTCAACACCGGCGTTTCGACATCAATGAAGCCCAAGCCGTCGAGATAATCGCGGATCAGCTTGGTCATACGGTAACGAAGCAACAGAGGGCTCAGACTGTGCGGCCGGCGCAGATCGAGATAGCGATATTTGAGCCGCGTATTTTCCGTAGCATCGGTCTCATCATCGATTGGAAAAGGCGGCACCGCCGAGGCATTCAGCAGACGAAGTTCACTACAAACCAGCTCGACCTCGCCTGTAGCCAGCTCGGAATTGATGGTTTCCGGAGATCTTTTCGCCAGCACGCCACGCACCGCAATGACGTCCTCGGAGCGAAGCTGTTTGGCTTTTTCATGGGCTGGCGAGGCGACTTCCGGACGAAAGACCACCTGGCAAATACCGCTGCGATCGCGCAAATCGACGAAGATCACGCCACCGTGATCGCGCCGGCTGTGGACCCAACCGGTCAGGGTAATCTCTTTCCCGACCGCTTGCGCGCGGGGCTCACCGCAATAACAACTGCGCTTCCAGTCCCCCAAGGGGTCGTTAAAAAC